>CALKUG010000413.1 GCA_937996765.1 uncultured Ignavibacteria bacterium | reverse complement strand
TTTCAATTTCGGGGTTAGCGTATTTGAACAGAAGGCCTTCTACAATAGGACTCAAAAGCTTTTTGGAAGAGGGTGTTAACAGTCTTGAAAATAATCGTTTTTCGGAAAACGCCATTAACGTAACCATAAGAACAGCGGTTGATCTTACCTCGATTCCTAAGACAAGAATTATTGATCTTGCGGTGAAAGAAGAAATTTACCCCACGCTGGGTGAGTATTATTTGGCTGAGCCATTTGCAACTGCGTTGGTGCAAAATATCAGCGAAGAAATTGTTGAATTGGTACCTGCGAGCTTTATACAAGCAATAAATGAAGAGAAAGTTTTTTCGCCTGGAGTATTAGTAAAACCGGGTGACACAGTTACGGTTAATTTTTACACAGCCATTAATCCGCGTTTAGAAGAGCAAAATAAACGCAGAATTGAAATGGCTGAGTTTTATATCTATTCAGGTAATAATAATGAAGAAGGTCGAATTCAAAAGCCTGTTTTAGTTAATACCAACAACTCGTGGAATGCGCGAGTAAGCACGTTAAAGTATTTTGTTGAGGCACAATATTTTTTTGCACAAACTTACTCCAAAAAGGTGTTAGCAACATTTCAAGATTCGCTCCAAAGGGTTCCTCAAGCTCAAAAGGTGCTTGCGGTCAGTAAAATCATTTTTGAAAATGCTGTAAGTAAGATGAGCTATGTTGCCGACCCTCGTTCTTCTACCGATTTTGTTCAGTTCCCTGAACAAACATTGGAATTACGAGGTGGCGATTGTGATGATTTATCGGTGCTTATTGCAGCATTATTGCAATCAGTTGGGGTTCAGTGTGCGTTTATTGATTACTCTTCGGGACCGGTGCGGCATGTGAGTCTGATGATAAATACGGGAGTTGAACCCGAAGAAAAAGATGCAATAAGCATTAACGAGCAAAAGCTGTTTGTTCGGGAGAGCAGTACGGGCAGGGATGAATTATGGATTCCGATAGAGGTAACTGAATTTGCTTCCTTTAACCAGTCATGGAATAAAGGTGCAGAAATGTTTAGAAACGAAGCAATAGAGAACCTTGGTTTAGCCAAAGGTCTTGTTAAAATAATAGATTTTTAGTGAGGTTACTATGAAAAAGCTCGTATTGATATTGATGGTGACAGTGTTTGTTACAATAAATGCACAACAGTTTTCGGTTGAAAAAATTAGTGGAGATGTGTATGTATTGCGCGGTACCTCGGAGCAATGGATACCTGTTAAAACAGGAGATAAGTTAAGCGGTAAGGATGTTATACAAACTTCAGAGAATGCAACCATCAGATTGCAAAGTGGAAATAGCTCGTTTGTTTTGCAACGGAATGCGGCGGTTTCGCTGGGATTTGTGAAAAGCATCACCCTTAATGACTTATTATTAGCCCTTGCAATGGAAGATATTAGAAATGTGCCAAAAAATCAGAATAAGGGAAATACAAAAAACACTGCAGTATATGGCGAAGATAAATCTTCATCCGCACCAACTTCTGTAAGCAACACAAACGAATTAGGAATTAAACGACTTAATGGAGCAAAGCAATTAGCACAAGCGGGCTATAAAGAATCGGGAGTGCTTGCAGCTAAAGAGACTTATAGAATGTATCCTTCTACCAAATCTTTAGTTAATGAGCGTATGTTTTTTGTTGATTTGCTAATTGATATGAAGCTCTACAGCGAAGCGCTCGAGGAACTCCAATCAATTAAAACATATTCAAGCGGCAAAGATTTACAACTGGTTCAAACAAAAACAGATTTAGTAAAAAACTTACTCGCGACGCACAAATAATCTGCTGAGAATGATTGGGCAAAAACCTTCTTTTCTGAGCTTTT
>CALKUG010000412.1 GCA_937996765.1 uncultured Ignavibacteria bacterium | reverse complement strand
AAAGGGTATTTTTTTTTATACTACTAATTCTGATTGAGGTTTGTAGTTTTGTGAATCGAAATAATCAGACTTGGGAGGTCGAATATCGAAACAAAATGTACGAAACCGACTGTGCAGCATTTTGCACAGTGTAATAATGTAAAATGTGGTGTATTGTTTGTTGTTGATTCAACAACGGAAAACGGCGAACTTGGGTTGCTTTGTCCAACCTGTTCAGCAAAAGCAAAAATTCGCCACGTTATACAATGCTCAAGTTGTAAAACGGTAGTAAATATGATAGGAGCTCTTACATCCGAAGAGAAACAAATATTTACAATAGATAAATGTAGCCATTGCTACGGAACTGTGGAAGACGAAAGAAACATAGCCCCCGTATATCACGGCGAATACTTTATCTAATAACCAACTCAACAAGGGTTAGCAAAGAGGCGGCAGAAATTCTGCTGCCTCTTATTTTTTAAATGCATTTCAATACTTAATTACCATACAATTCTAAAAATGCAACTATCTCCACCGGATCTGCGAGAGGTGGCAGCATTTTCGAGTGAAATGGTAGGATGCTCACCCGGTTTAGCAAATTTTTTGGACATTGATTCAATTATGCCCTCATCGAACTCTGAAGGATAGGGGTTCTTGCAAGTTACTTCTGCTTCCTTATCGCCTATTTTTTTGTAAGCATAAACACCAATCTCCCCCTTTCGATGGTTCATCTTATAAGCCATATCAATTGCTGAGAGTGCACTATGAATATCGTTTATTTGAGGTGGAAATTTTGCAGATTCGGGAATACTTTTTCCAATAGAGCGAAGGGTGTTTTTCCCTACTTTCTCGGAAATAAGTTTAAAAGCATCAAGCCATTTTTGTTGTGGGTACCAGCCACCGGGATCGGGGTCACTAATTCCTGCCTCTGACAAAAATTTTAATCCCATTGATTTCATTGTACCCATTCCGTTTACTACCGAAAGAACAGTTTGTCCGTTCACTTCTACACCCGGAGCAAAAGCCTTAAATACAGCCATACAGCAACCTTCCTTTTAAAAAGAGTTATTAAAACCTATTGAAGTTAAAATACTTTTCCCTCAATAGCAAAGAGTTAAAATAAAAACGCCGAATTATTTAGTTTTGCCAATA
>CALKUG010000411.1 GCA_937996765.1 uncultured Ignavibacteria bacterium | reverse complement strand
GCCACCATTCATCTTGAAGGTACAGAAACCTCCGCTTTTGGATGGAATGCTGGTGTTCTCTACAAACCTATGAAGGACCTTTCATTTGGTTTAAGCTACAGAAGTGAAGTAGTTTATGGATTTGAAGGAACTGCAAAAACCACTAATGCTCCGGCTCAATTAGCCTCTTCATTACCAGCCGGCGATATAACAGCTGAATTGGTAACACCTCAACAGTTTACTGCAGGTGTTGCTGTAAGCCCAATGCAAAAACTAATGGTTACAGCTGATTTCCAATACATTATGTGGAGTTCATACGATAAACTTGAAGTGCTTTATACTTCCGGTAAAGTATTAACAAGTTCTCCAAAAGAATACGAAGATGTATTTATACTACGCCTTGGTGCTGAATATGCTCTTGATCCAACACTTGATTTGCGCGCAGGATTTGTGTTCGACAAAAATCCCGTAAAAGATGAGCGAGTTGATCCGTTGTTGCCCGATGCAGATAGATTAGCGTTTGGCGTTGGACTTGGATATGACTTAACTTCTGATTTGACTGTTGATTTAGCTTACTTGTTTATAAGATTTCAAGAAAGAACAATAACTAATTCAAAAGTTAATAATTCAGGAAATTCAGATGCGTTTGAACCCTTAAACGGAACATACAATTCAACCGCAAATCTGTTTGGCTTAACTTTCTCTTACAAGTTTTAAGGATTCAATCAATGAAAAAGATTTTAATTGCTTTAGTAGTTGCTCTTCCTATTGTGTTCCTATTTCAGGGATGCGAAGATAGAACAGAGATATCAGCTCCTGTTTTATCAACAGGAAGTGCAAATTTTTCTCGTTATTTTGCTGTAGGTAATTCTTTGACAGCCGGCTACCAAAGTGGTGCACTTTATAAGTCAGGTCAAGAGTATTCCTATGCTCGTTTAATGTCAATGCAAATGGGTACCTCTTTTGAAACCCCATGGGTGAGCGATCCCGGATTAGCCCCCGGCCGTATAGAAGTACAAAGCTTCAACCCTGCTACCGGAAGTTTGGTTACAAAAATCAACACTGCAAATGGTGCTCCTACAAATTTGGGTTACACCGGTATATACAATAACCTTGGTATTCCTGGCGCAACATTAGTAGATTTCTTTAGCACAACATCTTCAGCTAACTCGGTTTCTCCGGGTAATGCTTATTTCGATGTTATCTTAAGAAGCACTACAGCAAGTCCAAACACCATGTGGAGCTCACTTAAAGCAGCAAAACCCACATTTGTATCATTTTGGTTAGGCAATAACGATATACTTGGTTATGCAACATCAGGTGGTACCGTAGGTCACACACCAACAGCTGTTTTTGGTGCTATCTATAAACAAGCTATGGATAGCTTAAAAACTCTTAACGCCGGCGTTGTTGTAATGAATATACCCGATGTAAGTAAACTTCCATACTTTACTACTGTAGGACCCGCACTAATTCGTGCAGGCACACCTCAGATAGTAGGCGTTGATAAAGATGGCGTAGTACGTGCAATGGACCTCACAAAAGTGTATTTAACTCTTCCATCTCAAGCTCAACTCGCTGCTGGATTTGGCGCCCCAACCAAACCACTCCCGAGCGCATATATATTGGATGAAGCAGAAATTGTTGAAGTACAAACTACAACTGCCGCTTTTAACACAATTATTGCAACTGAGTCTGCTGCAAAAGGTTTTGCTCTTGCTGATCTTAACGCATTCTTTAATGAAATTGCAACCACAGTTTCTACTAAAGGTGCTTATGTAGTTGAAGGTATTCCTTTCACATTGTCATATTTTACCGGACAGATATTTAGTCTTGATGGTGTTCATATCACATCACGTGCAAACGGAATTGTTGCTAATAAAATAATTGACGCTATAAACGCTAAGTATGGTTCAAACTTATCTAAGGTTACTGTGGCTTCGTTGCCGGGCAGTTACGTTTTTTCAAGTTCACCCGTACAATCTGTAACATTTTCCCACGGGTTCCCAACCTTAGCTTTTTAATAAGCTGTTTATTATTCCTACCTTTTTTAATGACTGTCTGTTTTTTTAACAGACAGTCATTATCTTTATTTATGAGATTTATTAAATTTTTACTTTTGCTTCCTCTTATCTTTTTTGCAATCGGTTGCTCTTCCTCCGATACAGGTGAGGATTATAATTCAGAAGAGATAGGTATTGATGCTGATACCGACTCACTGCATATGATAATTGTGCCTGATGATAATATTCAGGAAAATGAGTCACCACAAGAATCTATTTACGCCGTTCAACTTGGGGCATTTACAACAAAGGAACGTGCTGAAATATTTGTGGGTATTGCAAAAGCCAAAACTGCGGAGAGTATGCGCATTACTTATTCATCCGTCACCGGACTTTATGAAGTGCATACAGGTCAATTTGGATCGAAAAAAGATTCCGAAAAGTTAAAAAATAAATTGCGTAGTATCCCGCTGTTTAAGGATGCATTCACCAAAAGAGTTTCTAAATAAATCGGAGGATAAAATGGCCCGGTCTCTAAACAAAATTATGTTAATAGGTTCTTTAGGTCGTGAAGCAGAAACTAGAGTTTCTCCTGAGAAGAACGTTTCCTATACCAGATTTTCAGTAGCAACTGAGCATAGCTACAAAGATAAAAATGGCTCATGGGTAAATGAAACAACTTGGCACAATGTAGTTGCATTTAGCTTAAACGAATATACAGCAAAGCAATTAGTAAAAGGTGCAAAAGTTTATGTAGAAGGTAGAATTCAAGTAAGTGAATACACCGATCAGAATCAAAACAAAAGAACCAAAGCCGAAGTTATTGCTGAAAAAGTTATGTCGTTAGATTCGCGAGGTGGCTCTCAAGATGGGGGACAATACGATTCTTCAAATTCCTCATCATCAGGAGCTAATTCACAACCTGAAGGATTTAACACTCCGCCCAATGATTCAAGCGAAGAAGATTTACCATTTTAACAAGGTTTTTCTAATTGGATAGCTCAACTATTGGTGAAATAGCTTTATTACTATTGTCATTTTTATTTTCAGCTATATTTTCCGGTTCAGAAGTTGCACTTTTTTCTCTTGATGAGCGAAGGTTAGAAATACTTCCGCTTTCATCGAGGGTGAAACGTTATGTTAGTGAATTACTATCAGATAAAAAACACCTATTAATTACCATTCTGCTTGGTAATAACTTGGTGAATGTGGGAGCCTCAATTGTTGGTGTTAATCTCACAATAAAACTCGTCAATTTTTATGCATTTGACCTTGAATTAGCAATTGCTGCTCAAGTGTTATTGCTTACGACATTGTTTTTGCTATTCAGTGAAATAACTCCAAAACTTGTCGCCACACGTTACCCTGAATCTTTTGCCAATTTTTCTGTTCCATCGCTCTATTGGTTTAATGTTCTCGCTTATCCAATATCAAAATCACTCTCCGAATTTATTAAATCCGTTTTTTCAGGAGTGAGTAAACGCAGAGGGGTTTTACCTATTACCGAAAAAGATTTTACTCATCTTGCTGATATAAGTTTAGAAATGGGGGCAATACAACAAAAAGAATTTGAGATGATTCAATCAATTCCTGATTTTCGAAAAGCGTTTGTCCGCGAAAAAATGAGACCACGTGTTGATATTTATGGTGTACCTTTCGACGTGGATTTTAATGAAACTTACAAAATCATAAGAGAATCAGGTTATAGTCGCTTACCTGTTTATAAAGAGGACCTCGACGAAATTATTGGAGTTCTTTTTGCAAAAGAACTATTACCATATCTTTACAACGAAGAACTTCAACAAAGTTTTTCACCCCTCAAGATTATTAAAAAACCATTTTTTGTTCCGGGAACAAAACTTATTAGTGATTTAATGAAAGAGTTTCAGCAGAAGAAAACCCACATTGCCATTGTTGTGGATGAATACGGGGGAACCGAAGGTATTATTACCATGGAAGATATTGTTGAGGAAATTGTCGGCGATATCAGAGATGAGTATGATGATGGCGAAACAGCTATCGAAAAACTTTCAGAAAGCACTTTTCTTTTTGAGGGTTCTTATCCATTTTCTGATTTATGTGATTATTTTGAGTTGGAAGAAGAAGATAATTCTTCCTACGATAGTATCGCAGGTTATATTTTAGAAAAAGCGCAAGAGATTCCAAGTATGGGATTTTCCACTTCATATAAAAATTTGAACTTTACTGTAGTGCAAGTAAGGAATCGTAGAGTGTTGAAAGTTAAGGTGCAAAAACAGTATGCATAGTGTCTTTAAAATTGTTTCAATTGCTGTGCTAACTATTGTAGTTATAGTGGTTGTCTATTTTATCCATGAACAAGGCCCCAAGTTTATTTATAATTCGTTCTCGGGTGAAATAAAGCAAGAAATATCTTCGAAAGTAAAAGTTTTTAACAACTCTGTGTACAAAGATTCATTGAATTTCTATCTCAGCAATAAATTTAAAGAAATTGAAGAAAAAATGGATAATGGAACAAAAATGACTTTTAAAGAACAAGCTGATGATAGATTTTTTGATGCAATTGACAGGGCTGCGAATGATAAAGAATTAAGTGCAGAGGAATATGAAAACCTCATAGCACTCATTGAGGAAGCAGTTGAATATGAATAACTCTACTAAAACAGAATTTAAAGTGGGTGCAACCGTAATTGCAGCAGCCATAGTTTTGTTCTTAATTTTTGGATGGACAAAAAACCTGTCTATATCTGAAAATGACAAGATTTATAAGGTTAGATTTGAAGAAGTAAGTGGTTTGGAAAAAGGGGACAATGTTACTATTAACGGAATAAAAAAAGGAATTGTGGAAGATATTAGAATTGATGGTAATTCTGCTATTGTTTTACTGGATCTGGATGACGATGTGAAACTAAAAGAAGATGCCCGATTTTTACTCACAATGCTTGACCTTATGGGTGGGAAAAAAATCGAAATCAAACCCGGAGTTTCTCAAAAATCTTTAGAAATATCTTCGGTTCATCAGGGAATATTTCTTGCAGATATTCCGAGAGTTATGGCAATGGTTGGTTCTATAGAGAATCAACTCCCTGTAATTTTAGGAAAAATTGACAATTCACTCACTGCAATCAACACATATCTCTCCGATGAACAGCTTCGCTCAGATGTTGTTACATCTGTGGCTCTGCTTAAAGAATTACTCACTCAGACTAATGATTTAATAGCTCAAAACAAATCTAATATCAAACAACTCACCGATAACTCTGTAAAACTGACCGATGATGTTTCGGAAATTCTCAATGAAAATAGAGCTTCGGTAAAAGATGTGCTAACAAGTGCAGACCAAACCATGCAAAAAGCAAACACTTTATTAGATTCTATCGAAAAATTACTTTCTGAAACTCGTGAGAACAAAAACAATTTAGGAAAAATACTTTCTGATCCGGATATAGTCCCCGACCTAAAACTTTCTATTAAAGAAGTTAAAGAATTACTCCAATTACTTAACAAGCAGTTAAAAGAAGACGGAATAAACGTTGATGCGAATATCAGTATTTTTTAAAGCGTTTTGCACCATTTTTATTCCAATTTTTGTTCTTAATGCTCAGCATAAGGGCAAACTTGAAACAACAAATGGGATGGTGGTTAGTGCCGAGCCGCTTGCCTCTGAAGTGGGAATGAGGATTTTAGAAGGCGGTGGAAATGCTATAGATGCTGCTGTTGGAACCGGTTTTGCGCTTGCAGTTACTTATCCCACCGCAGGCAATCTTGGTGGTGGTGGTTTTATGGTTATCAGATTTGCTGATGGAAGAACAACAACCATTGATTTTCGTGAAAGAGCACCCTCAGGTTCAGAAAGAGATATGTATCTTGATGATAGTGGGGAGTTTATTCCCGATAAAAGTCAATTCGGTGCTACAGCTGCAGGTGTACCTGGTTCTCCGGCAGGTTTATTATACGCGTTAAAAAAATACGGAACAAAATCTCGTAATGATGTTATTGCTCCTGCATTAGGTTTAGCTGAAGATGGGTTTTTACTCCGTCACTCTACTGCAACATCTTTCAATTCACAGTATGAATATTTTAAACGATACCCTGAATCATTAGAGATATTTTCTAAAGAAGGTAGCCAATTTAAACGTGGTGATTTATTCATTCAAAAGGATTTAGCAAAAACTCTTAAAAGGATTTCTGATTCCGGCGCAGATGGATTCTATAAAGGAACTACCGCAGAATTGATTGTAACCACCATGAACAAATATGGTGGTATTATGACTTTAAAAGATTTAGCCGAATATACCCCCGTAGAAAGAGATGCCTTGGTAGGGGAGTATAAAGGGTATAAAATTGTTACAATGCCTCCCCCAAGTAGCGGAGGAATAGCCATGCTACAAATGCTGGGGATTCTTAAACATTTTGATTTGCAGACAGAAGGATGGGGAAGCTCGGGCTATTTGCATTTGCTCATCGAAGCTATGAAGTTTGCTTATGCTGATAGGTCGAAACATTTAGGCGATGCTGATTACTATAAAGTACCATTAGCTGAATTACTTAATGAAAATTATTTAATGGGACTCTCAAAAAGGATAAATTTAGATAAATCTTTGCCAAGCAACGAAGTGAGTCCGGCAATTTTTTATAAAGAGAGTGAAGAGACCACCCATTATAGCGTAATGGATAAGTGGGGTAATTGTGTAAGTGTAACAACAACAATCAATTCCGCTTACGGTTCAAAATTAGTTGTAGGGGGTGCAGGATTTTTATTGAATAACGAGATGGATGATTTTAGTGCAAAACCGGGGGTACCAAATCAATTTGGCTTATTAGGCAGTGAAGCAAATTCTATTGTTCCGGGAAAAAGAATGTTGAGCTCCATGACTCCCACTATACTTGAAAAAGATGGTGTTCCGTTTGCAATCATTGGTTCGCCCGGTGGATCAACCATTATTACTGTTGTTCTGCAAGTTTTGTTAAACCTTGTTGAATTTAGAATGCCCTTGTATCAAGCTATTGCATCACCTCGTATTCATTATCAGTGGTACCCGGATGAACTCTATTTTGAAAGATTTGCATTATCTACGGATGTGAAAGGCAATCTCACTAAGTTGGGTCATAATATGGGTTCACAACGCATGTTGGGTTTGGTTGAAGGAATTGTGTTTGACCCAAATACCGGTATAATGGTGGGGGTTTCTGACCCAAGAGGTAATGGTTCAGCAGAAGGTGTGAAGTGATATTAGGAGTTGGTACAGATATTATAGAAATCGAGCGCATTCAATCGAGTGTTGAAAGATTTGGAGAACAGTTTCTTAATAAGATTTATACTAAAGCAGAGCTTGAATACAGTCTTTCCAAAGGTTCAAAATATCAGCATTTAGCAGGGAGATTTGCTGCTAAAGAAGCCATCAGTAAGGCAATTAGTAACTATTGGGAAATTGGTTTTTCGTGGAAAGATGTTGAAATAACAAATAATTCTCTCGGTGCTCCCACAGTAGTATTTAGTAGCGAACTTGCAATAAAACTTCCAAAAAATTACAAAATTCACCTCAGTATCAGCCATTCACAAACCCACGCAATTGCCTACGCAATTCTCGAAGATTCTATCTAATTTGCCCTAAATTTTCTATATTTGTAGTTGGATTTTATCAATTCTTTTGAACAGCAGGTTAATCGGAAGAGGAGGAAGTCTTCGAAATTGGAAATAAGGAAACTCACAAACTATCCCGGAGAGTTTTGGTTCTTAACTTAAGTTTTGAACCTATTACAGTTTGTTCGGTTAAAAAAGCGATTACTCTTATTTTTCTTGAAAAGGCAGTTATGCTCAGCGAGAATGAGGATATTCCGATAAAAACTGTTAACGGCAATTATCCTTGTCCAGCAATCATAAAATTAACTCGTTATGTTCGGATTCCGTACAGAAGTGTTGAACTCACAAGAAGAAATATCTTATTGAGAGACGGACACAAATGTTTGTATTGTGGAGCGACTGAAAGACTTACGATAGACCACGTTTTGCCCAGATCAAGAGGTGGAGAAAACTCTTGGGAAAATCTTGCTACAGCTTGTATTAGCTGTAATAATAAAAAGGGTAACAGAACTCCGAGCGAGGCGGAAATGAAGCTTTCACATGCTCCGTATAGACCTTCGCATATTTTCTCTATTACAAATTCTGCAAAACATTTGGATGAACGGTGGAAACCGTTTCTTTTTACTTTATAAGGTTACTTTATGGCTCTTAAAAGAATTCTCTCCGGTATGAGACCCACAGGCAGATTGCATATTGGTCACCTCGCAGGAGCACTTGAAAACTGGATTAAATTACAAAATTCAGGACTCTATCAAAATTATCATCTGATAGCCGATTATCATGTATTAACTACAAACTCATCCTCCGAAGGTATTGAAGAAGATTCTTTTCAGATGGTTATTGATTGGCTTTCTGCAGGTTTAGACCCGGAGAAAAGTCCTTTGTTTCGTCAATCTCAGATAAAAGAGCACACTGAATTATTCTTGATTTTCTCGATGCTTATAACCGTTCCAAGACTCGAAAGAAATCCCACACTAAAAGATCAATTAAGAGATTTGGATATTGGAAGTGTTTTATACGGCCACTTAGGTTACCCAGTTTTACAAGCAGCTGACATTCTGCTTTATAAGGGTGAGTATGTACCCGTTGGTGAGGACCAGGTTCCTCACGTGGAAATTACACGAGAAATAGCTCGTCATTTTAACGATCGTTTTGGTTTTGTGTTTAAAGAACCTGAACCTTTGTTAACTGCGTCATCTCGATTGCTTGGACTAGATGGCAATGCCAAAATGAGTAAATCGTTAGGCAATACCATATTACTTTCAGATGAACCTGAAACAGTTTTTGGAAGACTGAAAAAAGCTGTAACGGATACTCAGAAAGTGAGAAAAGGAGATCCCGGGCGTCCTGAGGTTTGTGTTGTCTATCAATACCATCAAACTTTTAATTCCTCCGAAACTGAAGAAATAGCTACAAACTGCAGGTCGGGAGCATTAGGATGCTCTGATTGTAAAAAGAGATGCTCCGAATCAATAAATGCGGTTCTTGCTCCATTTTTAGAAAAAAGGAAGACTCTCGAAGCCAATCCTGAATTTGTAAGAGATGTTTTAGCTG
>CALKUG010000410.1 GCA_937996765.1 uncultured Ignavibacteria bacterium | reverse complement strand
GATTTACCAATGTTAAAACCTGATGTATCATCAGCAACATTGTTAATTCTTTTTCCGGAAGCTAAACGAAGTTGTGATTTGGTTGTCTCTTTGTTTACTTTGTCTAATGCATAGTAAGCGTTGAGAGCATCTACGTTTGTGTTGATTCTGAAACCCATGATATACCTCCATGTACATTTTGGGTGGTTGGACTTCTGAGTAAAGCATCCTTGCTCTACTTCTCTGATTTACAATATGATTATCGGATTACTCAGTTTAAAGTTTAGCGGAAAATCTAATTATTTTTAGAATATTTTTTTGATTGTAAAATAGTTGACATTTTTATGCAATTTGAGCATTTTTCACCAAATTATTTAATCGTTCTGTCACCTTTTTGATTACAGATTCCCATTCTTTGTAATTTTCCTGTCTGAATAACTCCACAGAAGGATACCATTGTACTTCTTTTCCCGGCAACCCCCATCTCCAATCTGGGCTAAAGGAAATCATCAAAAGTACTTTCTTCCCCATTGCTCCTGCTAAATGCGCCACCGATGTATCAACTGTTACAATGCAGTCCAAGTCATTAACTATTCGAGCTGTATCTTCCCAAGTTTTTATTTCTCGATTTAATGGCTGAATTGGCAAAAGAGGGTATTGAGAAAAAATCTGTTCTTCTAACTGTCCCTTTTGTAAATTGCACCAAGTTACTATTGTGTTATCAAAAAGTGGAGATAAGGCCTTTAGCGGAATTGACCTGTTGGCATCATTACTATGCTTGGGGTTCCCAGACCAAACAATCCCCACCAAGAAATCACCGCTTTTTGTTGGGGAATCACCCGATATCTTTATATACGGAGAATCTATTTTATAATCTGGGGGATGAAATAGTTTCAGTTTGAATGGGATGCTGCCAATTGGTAAATAATAATCATAATTAATCTGACTACTATTAAATGAAGTTAAGGGATAAACTTCATCAAAAAACTCTCGTTTTTTAACAAATTCAACCAATTCATCTCTAATTACCCCTATTATAGTCATCCCTTGATTTTTAAAATGCTTTAAGAATCGTAAAAATTGGAAATCGTCCCCAATTCCTTGCTCGGAGTGGATTAATAAACGCTTGCCCGGTTCTATTTTACCGCCCCACTCCTTGCCATCTAACTTAAGAAAATCTTTGTTTTTCCGCCGCCATTCATATTCTTTAAAACCTTCAGCAAAATTTCCTGTAAGTAATAAACTGAACGACAAGTTTTTATGAACATCATGATTCTCAAAGTCACTATCAATTGACCTCCTTAGAAGAGAAATTGCTTCTTCCAAATTCATCTGCTCTCGCCGTAAACAACCCAAATTATTGAGAAATTCTTTTGTTTCTCCTTTCAAATCCCTATAACGATACAATATATCTTCAGCGTCAACAATGCATCCTTGTTTAGTCAAAATAGAAGAAAGATTAATATAAGCTGCATGATATGATGAATCATAATCAATAGTTTTTTTAAACTGCCTAATAGATTTCTCGGCATCACCCATAGACATATATGTGTTACCAAGGTTGTAATAGAGTGTGGGATTCTTATAATTTTCAGCGATTGACAAACCTTTTAAAATAATCTCCTCAGATTCTTCTAATCTCCCAACCCGGTTTAATAGTGCACCCAAATTTCCATAAACGTCGGGACTTTCGGCACCATTCTCAGCAAGATTCGTCAAAAGTGCAATTGCTTTCCCAACCTCATCTAAATCCACATATAACAATGAGAGGTTAACCGCATACAGTTCATTATGCGGCTCGAGGTTATTTGCGGCCACTAAGCACTCAAGAGCCTTGCTTTTATTGTTCACCTTTTCGAAAAGCAATCCATAGGCATTTAATAGCAAGGCACTAAAAGCAAACTGCTTCTCAATCAGTAAATAAAAAAATCTTATTGCTTCATTATAGCATTTTGCTTCGTCCAATGCTATGATTGCTATCTCGAGCCATTGAGTATTCCGGATTTGGATTAAATCCTTTGCTACTGCATCAAATTGGGCTTCGTTGTTTTCTTTAGCGAGCGATAATAGTAAATAGGTTATAATTTGTTGATTTCTCACTCCTTGATCATATAACTCCAACAATAACTTACTTGAATCATTGAATGATTCCGAATTATAGAGTACTACTGCAGCAAGGGCTTTTAACTCAAAATCTTCCTTGCTTAAGGCCAAGATACGAGGAGTAAGTTCGAGCGCTTTGGAATATAGCTTCTCGGAAATCAACGCAGAAATTAATTGCTTCCAAGCAGAAATATTTTCTGCCTCGATAGCTAAAACTTGTTCATAACACTTAATCGCTGCAAGATGATGCTCTCTTTGGCTTTCGTACGCCCCTCTAACCTGTAATGCTTCTATTGATTTTGTATTTAACACCAATGCTTGCTCAGCATGTTCATTCGCAATTTCATAATCACCAAGCTCAAACTCCGCTGTAGCAAGCAATGCTAATACTTGATCAGAATTGCGAATACGCTCATTTAATTGATTAAGCAATCGCCGAGCAGCCGTATAATCTTTATTTCTAAGATGTTGTATAGATTGCTTAAAAAGCTCTTGAGCGTCGCTCATTATAGTTATCCAAAATCTTTCAATATATTCCTCCGAAAATATACAGAGATATTTCCTATTTTTGCGAGTAATAACAGCTTATTGTGGTAACAATGAAAATTCTTCTTTCTTATTGTGCATATCCCGTTACAACAGCGGTATTTTTTGAACGCGCACTGCGTATCAATCATACTGTAACTACGGTTGGCCCTCGGCTTCCTGAAAAATTACTTGAAATTTGGAAACTTCAAAATATGAAGCTCCCGATTTATAGGCAGGATATTGATGCTCCTGGTGACGTGGATATGCTTGAAGTCCTAAACCTGATCAAACCCGAGGATATGCCCGATCTTTTTCTTTGGATTGAATCTGTTCAGATTAATGAGCCTCGAAATATTGAAAAATTACCATTTACTACTGCATGTTATTTAATAGATTCTCATCTTAATCTTGAAAATCATCTGCGATGGGCAAAAAACTTTAATTATGTATTTATTGCACAGAGAGAGTATATTCCTCGTTTCCATGAGGTTGGTATTCGTAATATCTTCTGGCTCCCATTGGCTGCAGACGAACTTGTTTTCAAAAAATTTGACTTACCAAAAAAATATTTTGCTTCTTTTGTCGGCTCCGTTCTCCCTGGTAGCAGGCGGGAGCTTTTATTGCAAGTATTAAAAAATACAACCGACATCTATTACGAACGTTGCTTTTGGTACGATATGGCACGGGTGTTTTCGCAAGCGAGCTTTGTTTTTAACAATGCAATTAAAAACGATCTTAATATGCGGGTGTTTGAGGTGCTCTCAACAGGAACTGCATTGTTTAGTGATCTGGCTGAGAATAGTGGAATGGAAGAATTGTTTGTTGCAGGTGAAGATTACGTGCGTTATAAAGACGACTCCATATTAGACGATATAAAAGCTATTACTTCCGGCATCTATGATCTTCAAAAAATTGGTGAGGAGGGCCGTCGAAAAGTTTTAAATGCGCATACCTACAGGCACCGAGTAGAAGACTTAATAAATGTTTGTTTGCAAAAGAAAGCTCAAACATATTCAGGTTTAGAGTTGAGGGCTCAATCTTTGGATGACTCA
>CALKUG010000409.1 GCA_937996765.1 uncultured Ignavibacteria bacterium | reverse complement strand
CGGGCTGACGAATTGAACCACCGGTATCAGTTCCGAGTGATGCATCGCAGAGTCCCGCGGCAACAGCAACCGCTGAGCCGCCGCTTGAACCACCGGGAACGCGTGTTTTATCAATAGGGTTTTTAACGGGACCATAAAACGAATTCTCGTTTGAGGAGCCCATCGCAAATTCATCGCAGTTGGTTCTGCCAATAATTATTGCGTCTTCGTCAATAAGACGTTGAACGGCAGTTGCAGTATAGAGAGCAGTAAACCCCTGCAAAATTTTTGATGAGCAGGTATTACTATGTCCTTTATGAGAAAGAACATCCTTTATGGCGATGACCATTCCCGCAAGCCGACCAGCGGTACCGCTTTTAAGTTTAGCATCAATTTCTTCAGCTCTTTGAATTGCTTCTGCTTCATAGAGATTAACAAAAGCGTTTAAATCAGCTTTTGCATTTGCTTGCGAAATAAAATACTCAACATTTTCTTTAAGAGAGAGTTTTCCCTCAAGCAGGAGTGAACGTTTTTCGGAGTAGGAAGCATAATCAAGCGCCATGGAGTAATTAACTTTTGTTGGTGGTATTATCAGATTTATCGGTTGGAGTTTTAGTAATTTCGCTCTCAACTTCGTTCATTGCTTTTTTGAATTCTTTAACGCCTTTGCCAAGACCCTGGAATAATTCAGGAATCTTTTTTGCTCCAAAAAGCAAAATGATTACAAATACGATAACGATAATTTCCATCGTTCCGATATTGCTAAACATAGTATTCCTTTTCTTTTAACTTCTTTTAATTTAAAACTGTGAGCAACGATTTGAAAACACCTTGCCCATCAGTATTGCCAAGAACGGGATCAACACAACGTTCGGGATGAGGCATAAGACCTAATACATTGCCTCGTTTGTTAATGATACCTGCAATGTTATTAATGGAACCGTTAGGGTTGGCTTCCTGTGAAATAACACCTGCAGAATCAGAATAGCGAAAAACTACTCTTCCGTTATTTTCAAGTTCGGTTATGGTTTCTTCATCGGCATAATAATTACCTTCGCCATGTGCGATAGGTACTTTTATTACTTGATGGTGTTGGTACTCTGAGGTAAAAGGGAGCGAGTTGTTTTCAACACGGAGAAAAACATCTTTGCACTCAAAACGCAAACTGTTGTTTTTGATTAAAGCACCCGGCAATAAACCCGACTCGGTGAGTACTTGAAATCCGTTGCAGATGCCAATTACAGTTCCACCTTTTTCGGCGAATTCTATCACCTGTTCCATAATAGGTGAAAGTTTTGCAATAGCGCCACTGCGCAGATAATCACCATAAGAAAATCCACCCGGCAAAATTACCACATCGGTGTTTTCGATGGTTTTATCTTTGTGCCATAAAAATTTTGCATCGTAGCCGAGTATGTGTTTTGTGGCATGATACGCATCATGGTCGCAATTAGAACCGGGAAATACGACTATTCCGAAACGTGGGCTCATACAATCTTTTCCAGAGATACTTCAAAATCTTCGGTGATGGGGTTTGCCAAAAGCTTATCTGCTAATTGCTCAGCTTCTTTGCGAGCAACCGCTTCATCTTCGGTGTTAATCTGAAAGGTAATTTTTTTATCAACACGCACGTTGATTACATCGGTTAAACCGAGTTGTTTAGCACCAAGCTCAACTGCTTTACCTTGGGGGTCGAGAATTGAACGACGGCGATTTACTAATACTGTTACTTTATACACGTTTGCTTTCCAATTACTTTGTTGAGTTATCGTTTTAATTTAAAAGGATAAATTTTAACTGCTATGTATTTAATAACACCAAAGCCCAAAAAGAGTGTGAGCAAATAAAAACTTGCTACACCATTGGTTAATATGGTAACTATTGAACCTACAGCAAGAAGTCCAAAGAAAATGTAATTCTCTTTAATGCTTGTAATGGTTAACGCAGGAAATGAGGCATATTTAACACGGCTTACCATAAGAAACGCAAGCACTATCAAAAGTAATGTTGTGTATTCCTTGGGTACCATGTGGGATTTTAAGCCGGAATCGAGAATAAAAAGAGTATAACTTACAACCGTTAATGCTGCCAACGGAATTGGACATCCGTTAAACTCTTCTTTTGCAAAAGATTTAAGCTCTGCATTAAATCTTGCTAATCGGAATCCTCCGCCAATCAAATAGAGTAAAGCGGGAACAACAGCCCACGACTCTGCCCCTTTGAACTGCATTGAGAACAAAAGGAATGCCGGGGCAACGCCAAAGCTTACTAAATCCGACAATGAATCTATTTGAATACCGAAGTTGCTACTCGTTTTTGTTAAGCGCGCAACCATTCCATCAAACACATCAAAAAGCGCAGCAGCAATAATAAACAAACCTGCTGATGAATATTCACCGGCAGCTGTTGAGGTTATCGCGAGAAAACCGGAAATAAGATTTCCAAAGGTTAATGCCGAAGGAAGTGCTTTTTTATAATCTCTGTGTGTTCTCACTTCTTATCTTCTGCTAATTTGAAGAGAACAGTTTCACCTGCGGTAATAATATCATCTTTTTTAACAACCGGAACAAACGGATGAGGAACAATTACATCAACACGACTGCCAAACTTAATCATTCCGAATCGCTCGCCTTGTTTTACTGTGTCACCTGGCGCTACTTCGTAAATAATGCGACGTGCAACAAATCCTGAAACTTGTGTGAACAACACTTTGGTAAACTTTGAGTTGATTCCTATAATGGAACGTTCGTTCCTTTCGGATGCTTTATCGTCGAATGCAACAATAAACTCGCCTTCCTGATAACGAACATATTCCACAGTACCATCAACGGGAATTCTGTTAACATGAACGTTAAGCGGCGACATAAATACACTGATTTGAGTTGCCTTGCCTTTAATAAACTCTTGTTCATCCACTTCTTTAATAAGTAACACTCTGCCATCAGCCGGCGAAACAATAACATCCTCACGGCCTGGGGCTGTACGCTCGGGGTCGCGGAAAAAATTCAAGCTGAATACCACAATCACTAATGCAAGTAAGTATAAGATATACTTAACCGGTTGAGGCATTGCCTGAAATAAAAATGTAACAGCAACAAGAATTGCCGCTATTACCACCATGACGGATAAGGTTCCGTAACCGTATTTTGTAATCATTAAACTCTAATTATTGTTTAAAACCAATGAATGAAGATAGTCTTGATACTCTCTCACCAATTTTGATGTTGAGAAATCATATACTTCTTCAGCTTGAGTTCCCGTAGCCGTGGTCGAAACTGAAAGCGAAAACGGCGAGAAATCTCCAGCCAGTAAAATTCTATTATCTAACCTGCTAAAATAACAATTAAATCCCTTTAATAGAGCATTTCTTCTCTCGAAAAAGGATTTGAGCACAACATTCGTTTTTGCCGCCAACCGGGTGAGGGCTCTTAACTCAGTAATAGAAATATCTGTTGCAGCAACAATTTGGGTTTCATTAACGGGTTCAAACGAGTTACCGTAGTAAAATTCGTAAACGGGAATATTGAGCGGAGCGTTTTCATTTATTCCAAAAATCTCGCTCATTTTTTTTGTGGCAACATTGGTTACGCGCACGCCTAATTGCTCAATGGGTTCTCCTGCCATACTCAGTGTTGCATCCTCAAGTCGCGTCTCCGCTGCAACAGGTACATTATAACCCTTAAGCAATTCAAAAATACTCATCGAAACATCGGCGAAGTGAGTGCTGAGTTGATCCAGGGTTGAACCTGCACGCAACTTTAATCCGTAATGCTTGGCAATATCTGCAAAGCTCACTAAAAAAGTTTGCTTCTCTACCTCACTCATAGTAAAAGCCCCTTTGCAAGGAATTTAATGCGGTACTTTCAGTTGTCACAAAAATCTTCATTACTCAATATAAGTTGATTTTCTAAATCCATCATACTGCCGCGAGAACTTTTTCACTTTTATCGTGGTGCAGTTTCCCAACCATTGCACCCACTAAAAACACAATGGAAGAATAATAAATCCAAAAAGCAACCACAACAATAAGGGCGTATGTTCCGTATATCTGTCCGTAGGAGGCAAGGTTGTAGATATAATATCCAAACGCTTCACGAGCTCCGATCCAAAGCGCAGTAGACACACTCGCTCCTATTAACGAAGATTTATTTTTTATTCTCACAGCGGGAACAGGTATGGTGGAATAGAAAAAATAAAAAATAATAAAAATCAGTAATGCACTGAATGCACTTGCTAATAAAGTACTAAATTGAAAGTAGGGGAAAGTGGAATCAAATGGTAGTGTTGAAGCAAAACCAATAAGAGCATAAACAATCGGAAAAACAATAAGAGAAACCAAGAAGAATACCATACTGAGCAATACGTAGAGAAAATCTACCAATTTCCCGAACCAGAGAGAGTGGTCGCGTTCAGCCCCATAAACCATATTTAAGGATGTACGCACTGTGCTAAAAAAACTTGAAGCCGCGAATAAGATTCCCACAAAACCTACAATTCCGGCAATACTTTTGTACTCAACTAATTCTTGCATTCTGCTTGTTAAAATTTCTTTTACATATCCTGAATAAGCAGAGTACGGTATGAGGGCATCAATAATGCGATACACTTGCAGTGCAACATCCGAGGTATTGAGAAAAATACCCAATATCCACAACAGTATCAGTACTATGGGGAAACTACAAATCAACAGAGAAAACGAAACACCACCTGCAAGCAAAAACATATTGATTTTATCTAAGCGGTCGAACAACTCAAAAAAATAGTAATCAATAAAATCCCGAACTTGCCGGATTTTACCTCGCAGCTCGCGGGCTCTCATTCCCTTTCTGAGAGCAACGCGAATTCTGCGTAAACTTGGCATCGCTCGCTTTTTGATTTTAGCTCTCTAACTTTTTATGCAGAGTGTTAAAATAAATATCATCGAGAGTGGCGAGCTCGAACTCAAGAGCGTTAACGCTTAGCTTGTTTCCGCCTGTTACTCCGATTTGCTGATAGTACTGCCCCACCTGTGAGCAATATTCTTCAAATTTGGCTTTGTTACTTGGCGAAATACTAACAATTACTCTGCTTTGTGTTTCAGAGAAATAGAAAAAGTCCTC
>CALKUG010000408.1 GCA_937996765.1 uncultured Ignavibacteria bacterium | reverse complement strand
GTATATTGCAGAACTAAGGGGCAAGATACAACCCTAAATAGTTGTTAAACCAATATTAAATTTTTTGGAATTATTTGCAGTATAATTTGAAAAATTATAATTTACGAGTGACGTAAAAGTCGTCTCTGAACACTATATGATAATTAGATATCGGGTATCACCGGGAGTTTTTTATGGGAAGGATTACACTTTTTCTATTAGTTTTTGTTTTAATTGGGTCTCTCGCAAAAGGGCAGCTGTTAGTTGAAAACTTTGATTATGGGGCAAGTGAGGGAACCTCGATATTAAGTGTTGGAGGAAGTTGGGTTGCAGGAACATCGGGCACCGAGCCAAATTTTACCACTTCTAGTCTATCTTTTCACACTTCCTATCCCTCTCAAGGCGTTGGAGGTGCGTTAAAAATTACAACTAATAATACAAGGGATATATACAAAAATCTACAATCAGCAATTACAAATTCCACAGATATTTATGTCAGTTTTTTAGTGAATTTTCAGTCAACACCTACAACTGAGGGATACTTTCTCTGCTTGGCTCCTTCGGTAGCAACAACCGCCACTTATAAATGTTCAGTTTATGTAAAACAGAGTGGAACAGGATACATACTTGGGTTAACAACTTCTAATGCTGCCGGAATAATTTGGGAAGCAACAACATACAGTTACAACCAAACGTATTGTGTAGCTGTTTATTACAAATTTAGTACAGTTGTAAATGATTATGCCACAATGTTTGTATTCGATGGGTCAACGAGTTTACCCTCATCAATGCCCTCTTATACCCCTCTGGAGCAAACATCATCGCTTACTAATGAACAACCGTCAGAAATTGGTAGTATTGTAATCCAATCCGGGGCATTTACTCCAACAGGGTACATCGACGGCATACGTGTTGGAACAACGTGGGCGCAGGCACCACTGCCTGTTGAACTGACATCGTTCACAGCAAAGGCAAACCCAAATTCAATTATTCTCAACTGGAGTACAGCTACCGAAGTTGAAAATTATGGATTCGAAATTGAACGGGCAACCCAAAATGGCGAGTTTCAGAAAATAGGGTTTGTTTCAGGCGCAGGAAATTCAAACGCAACAAAAGATTATACATACACCGACACAAAACTCGCAACCGGTAAATATAGTTACCGCCTCAAACAAATGGATATCAGTGGTACCTACGAGTATTCTAATATAATTCAAACTGAAATACTCCCAACAAAATTTGAGCTTATGCAAAACTATCCCAACCCGTTCAACCCAAGTACAACTATAAGCTTCGCCATTGCAGAAGGCAGTCAAACACGACTCGAAATCCTCAACCCCTTGGGAGAGAGCGTCGCCACACTGGTGGATGGTAATCTGCATGCGGGAACCCACGTTTATCAATGGGATGGAACACGCTCCCCAAGCGGAGTTTACATGGCCAGACTCATAACACCAACCCAATCAAAAACGATCAAGATGTTGTTGGTGAAATAGCAAAGCTATATACTGCAAGGAAGAAATCAGTTTCAGAAGAAAATATTTTTTGATTACTGAGTAATTTTACTCAATGCGTTGAGTAAAATTACTCAGTGTTAAATCGATGAAGTATTCCCCAAAGAATTTATCAAATTTGATTTGGATGCGATTTGGTAAGTGCTTACTTCATCAACACCATCTTTTTTGTTTGGCTAAAACTACCCGTAGTGAGCGAATACCAATAAATACCACTCGGGAGATTGGTTGCATCGAATGAGAGCGAATGAACACCCGCCTCAAACACTTCGTTGGCAAGAACAGCAACTTCTTCGCCCAAAGCTGAGAAAACGGTAAGATTCACATTCTGTTGACTCGGAATGGAAAAGGAAATTGACGTTGCAGGATTAAAAGGATTCGGGAAGTTTTGTCCAAGGTCGAAATGAGTCGGGTTCTCAACACTTTCAACCGAAATAACATCGGAGTATTCAAATCTACCGCTTAAGTCAACCATCTTCAAACGATACAAACAGGCGGAAGAAGCTGCATTATCAATAGTTAACGAATAACGGTTACCCGCATTTGCATTCCCGCGAGCATGCACAGAACCGAGCAAAGTAAAATTAATACCATTATCACGCGATTGCTCAACATCGTAAGAATAAGCATCTACCTCAGTAGCCGAAACCCAAGTAAGTTCAACACCGGTACCAACACGAGAGCCGGAAAAAGAAATTAATTCAACGGGGAGAGGGGAATCGGTGTTTTCATCAGCACCCATGTAGGGCTTGGTTGCATGGCGAGTTTGCCCGTCTATATCTGTGGTGATACCGGTGCCGCTCGTTCCAGAAAGTGTTTGGTCGCCAATAGAAGCACCTGTAAGATGAAAATCAGTAGCACTAGTTAAAAACATGGATGAAGTAGAAGCGTTTGTACCACGATTACCAGTCTGCGAGCTTGCCCCCACGAAATTGTTATAATCAATAGTGGCAGTACCGGCATTACGAATAAGGTAGTCATTCGCGCCTGTTCGTTCGTTAATAAAGATGTTGTTTTTAATTGTGGATGTTCCTGCAATATCAATGCACGAGGAGAACTTATCAGCAGCCATGGCATTTTGAGCAGAATTAACTTTAAAAGTGTTGTGGTAGATTGTTGATGATGGCGTAGATGTCCACTGAATTAAATATTGACCGGTTGAAAAATCGGTTGCGTTTATATCCCCCCCAATGAAATTATTGCTAATATTAAGTGATGTGCCATTAATTGACGAACCATAGATACAATTTACTGCAGAAATTGATGTTACATAATTTGATTGCAGTCTATTCTTAGATATCTCAATATTTCCGACCAAATTGGCTAAATAAATAAGGTAAGTCGTAGAAGAAGCGCTACAAGATATCGTGTTTTGCGAAACCACTAATGAGGTTGATGTGGAACTGTTGCCGCGAATATAGATTCCATAGTTAGCAGCAAATAAAATCGAATTTGAAATAGTACAATTATCAAGTATATTTGATCCATCAGACCTAAAAGCAACTCCGTAAATTGGCCTGTTAGAAGATAAATCAGTCCCAACTTGAACATTATCCACAAGCCCATTTTGAATACCTGAAGCATTGTTTGAATAGTATCTAATTCCATAAGAACTTGAAGGCGGGGCAGTCTGGTAAGTGACATTCAAATTCTTAATAATTACATTATCGCTATTGCCTTGCACTGCCATCCCATACAGCCCATTAATCCCATCATTCATTCTGAAGGTTAAATCTTTAGTTGTACCACCAACTGAATTAGAACCATCCACAGTGATGTACGAGGTACC
>CALKUG010000407.1 GCA_937996765.1 uncultured Ignavibacteria bacterium | reverse complement strand
CTTCCACAACCACCACCCCGCTTTACGGTCGGTTATTGCCTTATCCAAATAGATGCCGAGCTCCATAAAAATATCCGCAAACGTGGCATCCGATGAAATCACAGCGTAACGGTCGCGTTTGGCAAAAGCATCATGACCCGAAACAATAATACTCGGCTTTCTACCCTGTAACAACTCGGCAACCATACCTGTCGAAATAAACTCGCGGATATTTGCAGCATGCTCCCGAGCCCCAAGTTTAGATTCGTAATAAGTGGCTATGCGGTAAAAGTTTCCGTTAAGGTCGCGCGCAGTTATGCCAAAACTGCAAGGAGAACTGAATCCGGGGTCAATGCTTCCAATCAAACTCCACTCTTTTGGAATGCGAAATGGCTCGATAACGTGCTTTGAAGGCGAAAATCCCCTGAAGAACTGACCACCAAAAACCTCCCAATTTCCATCTAAAAAAGCGAGTTTCATATCCTCGGGTAATTCCTGAAGTGATTGAGCATAAGTGCTATATTCTAAACAAAATAGCCGTCTTTCCTCCTCCGACCAACTGTAATAGTCCGAAATACTTAACCCCTTTATTTTTAATGCGTTAACCGACCAGAATACATTATCCCATACAAACGATGGCAAAAAAGTATATATTTCATTGGCTTGTGGCCTTTCTTCTTTATCAACAAACTTTAACTTTATGAACCTGTGCCCTACCCCGCCGGGATTCATGGTAAGTATCATTTTAGGGGTGATGTTTGGGTTGGGACTCCTATTCACCGTGCTCAAAAAGTGTATCATCCCTTCGGTGCATTGGGTTGCCTCATCAATAAAAACGTAGTCATATTCCGCACCCTGGAACTTATGTATCTCCTGCTCCGAGGCAGCATATCCAAAATGGATCAACTCCCTGCCATCACGAGAGTATAGGATTTTCTGCGTTGCATTATAAAATTTCCGAAGTTCGGGATGAGCCGCAAGCAAAGGGTTGATGTGGTTGTTAAGAAGCTCTTTGGAGTGGCGACGGAATATAAGCGATTTCCTCCCTAACCCGGGAGCATACGCATAGTATCTGGCAAGCTCCCTAACAGCAAAACTTTTTGCTCCCCCGCGTGCTCCGCCATAGGCAATACGAGTGTAGTTGCTTTCTTCAATCAAACGCTTTAATTCCATTTGTTTAGGCAGAAAATACACGGGGTTTTGTGCTCCCATGTTTATTCCCTTTCCAAAATTGAAAGGATTGTCGGCAGAGCGGAATCATCTTCACGGAGTTGTTTTGACTTAGGAGCAGGACGTATTTGCTTCTGAAACAACGTTTTAGCGGCATTGATTCTATCTTTTAGCTCCACCCCCTCAATCTTGGAATCGCGTATAGCAATCAAAAACAGAAGCGAATTAACCGCATCTGATTCTAACAGCGCATTTAATTGTTCAGGGCTCTCCACCGCATCAAGTCGGGCAAGTAACCCCTCCGCAGAGTGCGCTTCGGGAGCACCCCCCCCTTTCAAATACGGACATCTATCCAACCTTTTACAAACAAACTTTTTATTATTACTCATAAACCCACCAAATATGAAGTGCAATATGCCAACTCAAACCGCAAACCTCAAGTTCGATAATCAAGACTCGGCCCCGATAAATCGGGATTTCACACTCTCACACGTTCGAGTGTTCAAGACTCAGGGATGATGAATGAATAATGAATAGAGAATAATGAATAATTGTGGCGTCGCTATCGCGACATAATAAAAATTCTTCTTTCAATAATGGTTCATTCATCAGAAATTGGGGCGGGCGTATGTAATCACACCTTTGGGTTTCGTTTGTTTCGTTTGGGGTGATCATTTTCATTCATCCCGAAGGGATGTAATCACACCCGATTTTAGGGTGTGACTGTAGAAATTGAATCCCCCGATAAATCGGGACACGCCTTCGGGATTAAATACAACCATGTTTGAATTGCCCTCGAAGACCGTAGGCTCGCCGTGGAGAGTTC
>CALKUG010000406.1 GCA_937996765.1 uncultured Ignavibacteria bacterium | reverse complement strand
AATCGAGTGGGATTGAGTGTCTGATGTTTAAGCCAAAAATTAAAAAGCCGCCGGGAGATTCCGGCGGCAATGGTCAAAAGAAAACTTAATTTCAATTAAAACTTGTTGTTACTGCTATTTTAACAATAGCATTTTTAGAGTTTTGATAGAGTTACCATAATTGATAACCGCTAAATAGACACCCGCACTTAGCTGAGACGCATCAAAGTTAATGATGTAAGTGCCCGGCTCAGAAACCTCGTCTTTAACTACTTTTACAATTTCGCCAATGGAATTTACAATACTCACTTTTAGATTGCCTTTTTCCGGTATAGCAACTTCAAATACCGTAGAAGGATTAAATGGATTAGGGTAGTTTGAGGTTACCGAAAAAGTGGTTACTCCGGAGTGCTCAAGCGAGAGTACTTGTGAAAAGCTAAAATCGCCTGAAAAATCAATTTGTTTCAGTCGGTACTGTTGTAATCCTTTTGCAATGTTTTTATCTACAAATTGGTATTCGTTGAGTTTAGTATCTGTACCGGCGCCTTCAATAAATCCTAATGTAACCCAGTCAGATTCTATAAGTTTTTGAATCTCAAACCCGTGATTGTTGATTTCAGAAGATGTTTTCCAATTCAGAATAATATCTTCGGTATTTACAACTCCTGTGAATGATGTTAATTCAACGGGCAGAGGAGAAAACGAGACAAGCTGTATATCATCTACATAAAAACCATCTTCTGTTATCATTTCATCTGACACCAAATTAAACTGCAATAAGATATCTTTGCCTGAATAATCCTTTAAGTCAATTTCCTCGGCAAGCCATTGGGAGTTATTTACACCCGTGTAAATAGGCTCTGCGGGAATTGTCGATCCGTCACCAATTGAAGAAAATTTCCCTCTAAGCGATGTCCAATTACTACCACCATTGGTCGAAATACGAACACGCACGTAATCGTATCCTTGCTCCAATGCGAATTTGGTATTGAACCTGAGAGAGTAGCGTTTAGTTTGCTCAAGTTTAATTGGTGTTTTAAGAGTTATTGCATTATTAGTATAATTTATATATTCCCCCAACTTACTATCGGTGAAAGAAGCAGGGGAAGATGTATAAGTTTCGTTTGTTTCAATCCATGAGGTTCCGGTTCCGGTGTAAGTCCATAGACCGGAGAGTTGAGTGCAACGTTCTTCAAAATTAGTTTCCTCGTTGGCGATACGGATTTTAATGGTATCGGTTGAGATAACGTTGCCCGCTTCTTTAACGGTCATAATAAGTGATTTAACATCTATACTGGAATAAGAAGGGGATATTGCGAATTTAAAAGGCAAACTGAGTTGTTTTTCTTCTTGGGAGTTGAGGTTTACTGTTAATTCATTTGGGCTGATTAATGTAAGATTTTCATCTGTACTGTTTAAAGAAACTTGAGAAGTAGAAGAATTTTCCAATCCTATATTTTTTAACCTGAGTGTAACAAAAAGAGTATCACCGGGTTTTTGTACTTTGTTTATGTCATAACCTGTTAATGAAATAAAAGAACCCGCAGCCATAGCATAATAGAGATTAGGATAAAGGTTTTCCTTTGCAAGCGGTAAAATACGGTTGAATGACGGCCAAAATCCATCGGTAAAATTACCAACCTCAGGTGTCATTGCAAATATGCGTCTTGTCGGTTTACTTGAATCACCATCGTACATCCAATCGTCGCTGTTGCCCCTTGTTGAATACCCAACTGTTTGCATATCCGTTCCGGCAGAATAAAAATTATACTGAGTCATATCATTTGCAAACTTACGGAAAATAAGAGAATCGGGTGTCTCAACAGACTTAGCACCATAAGGATAAATAAGTAAGTTACTATAGGTGTGATAGTTTAGTACATTTTTTATTGGATGTGAATTAACAAAATCTCTGATAGCACGTGTTTCTGGTTCCGAAAACGGAGAAGCACCACGATAAGTATTATCGTACTTATCTTCGCTACTTCCAAAATTCGGAGCGTTCCAATACTCGTAATTCCCGTAATTTCTATTTAAGTCAACGCCAAAGGTATCAACACCCGCCGAAAGGCGGTTTTTACGCCACATTCCTCCTCCACTTGGGTTAATTCTTCTATTGTGTTCATACCCATCGGGATTTACAACGGGTATAATGTAAATTTCACGATTCTTCAGCAAGTAATCGGCTATTGGATCGCTTGTTTGATTTTCACAGAGGTAGTGAGCAAAATAAAACAGATTCATCATACTTAGAGGTTCTCTTGCATGATGTAAGGCAGTGTAAAGAACCTCCGGCTCTTGTTCGTCGCTATTCGGATTGTCTGATATCTTAATTGCATAGATTGGCCGATTCAGCAAGGAGTATCCTACAACAATTTTCTCCGATACTAGATGTGGGTAATTAATACGCAGGGTATCTAATTCATCGTAAATCTGTTGAAGAGTTAACATTCCGCCCATTGCCCCATAACGAAAACCTCTCACTTCATTGTAAAAACGAGCGTTATTAGCCCTTTCAATTTCATCGTTTGAAATGGCTCTCTCGGTTTCGTAATAACGCTGCCAATCCTCAATTAACACAGTGTGTTTAAGGCCCAGTAGTAAAAACCTATTATACTCTTTCTCATCCAGGAAAAAGACTAATGCTTTATCTTTTGTAGGCTCGGCATGATCAGGCTGAATTCCAAAAGATTGCAAAAGTTGCATTTCATTGCCTATTGGGGTGTAGAGCTTAATTTGTTTGTGAATCTGCGAAAACAGAATTGAGGAGAGCAATAAAAAGAATATAATTGGTTTTAGCATTTCTGCTCCTATAAGGGAAGAATTTTGTAAATTTTGTTTTTAAAATAGGAATATTTACTAACAATAATCTGAACATAAGATAATGAAAAAAGTAGTTTTTGTTTGTTTGGGAAATATCTGTCGTTCTCCCGCGGCAGAAGGAATAATGACGGAGCTGATAAATACCGCAGGACTCTACCATAAAATATTAGTAGATTCAGCCGGTTGTGCCGGTTATCATGTTGGAGAGTTGCCTGATAGACGTATGCGTAAAGCCGGTAAAGAAAGAGGTTATTCTTTCGATACTCACGCACGCAAATTAATACCTGAAGACTTGGAAAAATTTGACTACATTATTGCGATGGATGACGATAATTACCGACATATACTTGCCATGCCAGGGGCTAACGAGCAAAAACACAAGGTTTTTAAAATGACCGATTTTTGCGAAAAGTTTACGGTAAGCTATGTTCCCGACCCTTATTACGATGAAATGCCGATGTTTAATCATGTGATAGATATACTTGAAGACGCAACTGCAGGATTACTTAAACGCATAAAAAATGAATTGGATTAAACTTTGTGATTAAAGTTTTATTATTTGTTTTTATTATAACATTAGCTATCTCTGAAATAATTGGGCAATCACGATATGAAATGCCGGAAGGACAAGATGAGGAGCTGCTTTCCATAGACATTATGGGAAATAATACTTTCTCCGATTATGAAATTCTTCTTCTTATTCGATCCAAACAGACCAATAATTTTTTCTACAAATTCCTAAATAGTATAATTTCTAATCTTGGAGGTCCGGCTCTTAATTATGATCCGGAGAATGGGCAAGTTGATTTAGAAATCCTGACAACATTTTATAAAGCAAATGGTTTTTTTGAAGTAAAGGTAACCGACTCACTTGAGTTTACCGATTCAGGCATTAATCTTTTTTACATAGTTGAAGAGGGAACAGCTTACAGATACTCCGACTTACAAGTCTATGGGGTTTCGGCATATCCGGAAAATTGGAAAGTAACTTCGCAGTTAAAAAAAGATACAACACTTCGATTTTCTGAAAACGATTTGCAATCAAAAATAGTTGGTTCATTACAATCGTTACTAAATGATGGATACCTTTTTGCAACATACGATAGTACACTTATTGATGTTGAAAGCGAATTAAAAAAAACAGATGTAAAGGTATATTTTACTTTGGGGAAAAGATATAGAGTTGGCAATTACATAATTGAGAAAACAGGTCCGGGTTCTCCTGAAATATCCAGCGAGTTAATACGGGATTTAATAAATATTGAGCCAAATACTTTTTATAATCTTGAGAAAATTCGCCAAGCACAACAGCGATTATTTAGAACTGGTTTATTTTCAACATTGAGTTTAGATCCGGCCCCGGGTGAGGCAATTGACACATTAGTCCCATTGGCATTTAACGGGACCATAGGCAGAATGAACGAGTTTGGTCCTGAAATTATTGCTAATAACTTGGGCGATGCTTTTAATCTCGGTTTGGGAATTTCGTATATCCGCAAGAATTTTTTTGGAAGTGCGCGGAAATTTGAATTAAAGCCCTCATTCAGTTTTAAGGATTTATTCACGGGTAAAAATACAAATATTGTTCAGTTGTTTAATCGAAATGATACTACCACGTTCGGAAATGCTGAGGTTTTAATAAAGGTTGAACAACCAAATTTATTTGATGAACCAATTATCGGCTCAATAGATTTTACAAGCAGGATTTCTAAAAACAGATACCCTGAAATAGTTAACTATACTGAAAACAATATTCGTTTCGCTTTTGAATTTGAACTGCCGCAATTCACGTTTTTTAACTTTCTTACCACCTACTACCAACTCTCCTCGATATACGGAACATTTTTGCTTGAGAACGAATTGCTTTCGGGTGGATTTACCAACGCCTCGCTTGGTGTTGAAGCCAGATCCACAAGTGCCAACAATGTCATTTTCCCGACTGAAGGGTATAATCTTGAAACTCAAATTCAAGAAGTTAACTTTTTCCCGTTTTTACTTACAAAGGCATTTGGCAGTGAGTACGATCAACAAACAGGGTATAAGCTTCAGTTAAGTTACTACAGATACTATTCACTCAATCGCTCAAACACCGCTGTATTTGCCTGGAAAACAAAATCAGGATACTTCCACGCTTTTGAAAACAAGGATGCTTTATCGCTGTTTAACTTGATGTTTTATGCCGGAGGTAGTAATTCAATTCGCGGATGGCGTGCACGCGAGTTCCCCAAAACATTAAGCGATGGTGGTAGTTCAAACGCAATTGGAGGTAGGTTCCTTACCGAAACCTCATTAGAGTTAAGACTACGCCCAATTGTAGAAATGGGTGGAGCAGTATTTGTAGATTTTGGTAATGTTTTTAGCGGTCTCGAAGGCGTAAGAATTGATGAAATTGCCGTGGCTGTTGGTGTAGGTTATAGGTATTACACACCATTTGCCGCTATTCGTATAGATTTTGGATTCAAGTTTTATGACCCATACGATAGAAGAAGTATGTTTAATAAGCAATTTTTTGATGTAATGGAATTTCATTTTGGAATAGGCGAGGCATTTTAACGAATCCTTTGCACTACCGAATCATCCAATATTTAGTACTTTAACAGTTAATGAAAGAATACGATGAATTACTATCTTTCACGCGTGATACCCCAGAGTTTTGAAGAAGCCATGGATACGGTTGCCGATGCCCTCAAAAAAGAAGGTTTTGGAATTCTTAGCGATGTTGATATGCAAAAAAGCATTTCAAGTAAGCTGGGCAAGGAGTTTAGAAAATACCGCATTTTAGGAGTATGTGATGCAAAGCTTGCTTACGATGTTCTTAATATCGAAGATAAAGCCGGCATATTTATGCCTTGCACCATCATCGTACAGGAGCGTGAGGGTGGTAAAACTGAAGTTACGGCTATAGACCCTTTAGATATGATGCGAGCAATAGGAAACCCCAAATTAGAGCAATTTGCAGCAGATGCAGCAAGTCGCCTTTCGCGCGTTATGTGGGCGCTTTAACCCTTTGCTTTTAGATGAATAAGAGCTAAGTTAATTTTAATTTGAAGAGTGGTGGTCTTAAAAGGTACCGCCACTTTAATTTTATCTGCAGTAAAGTTGGGGTTTTGTTTAAACAGCTCACTTATCTTATTTTGTTCTATTCTGTTTAATGTGTTTAACTCTTCAAATCCATCCTCACGTATTAAACCCACTGTTTTAATATATTCTAATAGGTTATCAACTATTTTCTCAATACTACATCTATGCAATGAAGTGAGGGATGTTATTGAAATACCTGATTCATATACCTCGGCTACTTCTTCGGCAAATGATTTTTTTTGTGATGGGGGAGATAAAAAACTCCGAGCATTTTCCTTTTTGAACATCTGTATTTCTCGAACAAATGCGTTGCCATAGCGTTTTAGTTTCATGGAACCCACGCCGGAAATACGACCTAAATCCTGAATGGTAATGGGTTGCTTTGTAGCCATATCAGTAAGGGTTGCATCTGAGAAAATTACATAAGCCGGAACCCCTTCATCATCAGCGATTTCCTTACGTTTTACCCTAAGCAGCATAAACAATCGTTCGTTGAAAACACTAATTCCCGAAAGGTCACGGGCAGCATATTTTTCTTGCTCCCTTGGAGCATTGAGAACAGCATTAATCTTTTGTCCATCGAATAAAACAGAACGCGAGCTCGGGGTAAGTGAAACGGTTTTTCCTTGAATGGAAATTATTCCCAAATCTTCGAACTGTTTTGCTAACGAATACCACACTTCTTTTTTGTATTCTTTGCCAATGCCATACACCGAAAGTTTATGGTGTTGATGTTTGATTATAGTTGGGTTCTCGATGCCCCAAAGAACTTCAACAATGTGCTCAACGGGGAATTGCTCATCAGTTCTTTTTACAGCCGAAAGGAATTTCTGAGCGGCGGTTGTTACATCCGAAGCTACACCAACTTGTTGTGTACAAACATCACACATTCCGCAGTTGTGCTTCTCGTAGGTTTCGCCAAAATACTTTATTAATGGTTTGCGTCTGCATTCTCTGCTTTGGCTCGCATATTTCTCAATGGCATCTAAATGGGCGTAAGCAACTTTGCGTTCCTCAGCAGAATCCTTTTGTTTGATAAAAAACCCGATTTTAGCAGCATCTTGTGGATCGTAGAGCAGGAGGGTGTTTGCTCTAAGTCCATCACGCCCTGCACGGCCAATCTCTTGGTAGTACGATTCAATGTTTTTGGGTAAATCGTGGTGAATTACAAACCGAACGTTGGATTTGTTAATTCCCATTCCAAAAGCTATTGTAGCAACAATAATATCCACTTCATCGCGGAGGAATAATTCCTGATTTTTACTACGTTCTGAATCGGTAAGACCTGCGTGGTAGGGAAGGGCTGAGATACCCTTAAACTGTAAGAATTCAGTTAGTTCATCAACCTGTTTCCTTGAAAAGCAGTAGATGATACCCGATTGTTTTGGGTGTGCTCTAATGAAATCAAGCGATTGTAAATCGGGGAATGTTTTAAGCTGAACCGAAAGATAGAGGTTATCTCTGTCAAAGCTTGCGACATAAACTGATGGATTAACAAGGT
>CALKUG010000405.1 GCA_937996765.1 uncultured Ignavibacteria bacterium | reverse complement strand
CAGGATTTAACCATCCCAGCATCGGGCGATGTTGGATTTATGGTTAAACAAAACCAACCCGGTGGCTTAGGCGGATATGATATTTATACCTTCACATTACCTGAAAGCATGAGACCTGAAAAAGTGTATCAACTTTCCGGTACCGTGAAAGATGAAGAAGGAAATCCTGTTGTTGCTATCGTTCGTTATCTCGATAAAGAAACCAATGCCGAGGTAACTTATGCTACGTCATCAAGCTTAGACGGCAGATATTCTGTAACCCTGAAATACGGTAAAGAATACATAGTTTCGATTGATATGCGCGGATACTTAGCGTTAACGGATGCCATAGATTTAAAGAAAATAACAGATGCAGCAGGTGTGAGAGATTACACTTTGCAAAAAATTAAAGTAGGTCTTTCATTCGAGTTGAAAAACATTTACTTCGACTCAGGTAAGTCGGTACTCAAAGAAGAATCAAAAGTAGAACTCGATAAACTTGTTGAGATACTGAAACGCAGTGTTATCGAAATTGAAATTGGTGGACATACCGATAATGTTGGTTCAGATGAATCGAACGAAAAACTTTCTCAAGCACGTGTTGATGCCGTTAAGGTTTACCTTGTAGAAAAAGGAATTCCTGCTGAACGTATCAAATCAATTGGTTATGGTGAATCCAAACCAATTGCAAGCAACGATACCGATGAAGGCAAAGCAACAAACAGACGTGTGGAAGTAAAAGTTACAAAGGTTGTTGAAGAACAAACCGATGGCGGAAAAGTTGAAGTAAAAGAGGCAACTAAAGAAGAGCAAAAAGAAGAGGCAAAATTTGATATGCTCGCAAATCTTCAACTGGCAGCCGCAATAGGAGGACTTCCTGAAGGATCACCTTGCTCTGATAAAACATATCAATACGGTGATGTTCCATTATTAGTTGACATTAATGACGACCCTACTATACCCGTGTCGAATGATGAAGTACTCGGCGATTTCTCGATATCGCTTCAGAATTACGGATTCAAAGATGGAGGTGCAGGATGGGGAATAGGTCTCGATTTTGGTTCACTTTACGGTGCTTATTATTTCTCTGCTCCCGATGGTGTTAAGTTGTTGGCAAACCTCGGCTACAAATTTGATTTTGGTATCCGTGATTTAACCTCACTACCATTGGATGTATTGTTGCGTGCCGATGTAATGGGTTACACCAATGAAGAGATTCCCGGCGTGGAAAATAAATTTAACTACTACCTAAACGTACCTGTAGGGTTACGTTACACCCATCCGCTCAAAGACTTTGGTGTCATTTTAGCAGGTGATGTAATGTACAACGTGGGTGTGTTAAAATCAGAACGTTTAAGCGATGCCTCAATTAACACCAGCTATTTCACAATAGGTGTTAATGCTCGCTACAATATGTTCCAAGGCGGTCTTTTTATCAACAGTGGTGACTTTGTGAACTACTTTGGAATAAGACTGGGTGTTACTTTCTAAAATGCGCAGTTGTGTGCAGCTCTGAGGAGAGCGTTCCTAAACCTAAAGGCCCGCGGTGTGTTGCGGGCCTTTCTATTTTAAATGGGATGCTGAGTTATTGGGTAAGTACTGTTTCACTCTGTTGCTGTTAGCTCCCACAGTTCTTCTCTAATTTTCATAGATTCTATTGTACTTGTTTTAATCTCAATAACATTCACATTCTTTTGTGGGTGTGAAACCAATTTGATTAATTCGTTTTGCGTTTTAGCTAATGTGTAAGAAACGCCTGCACCTTTACAGAGTTCTTTTATATTGAGATTTAGCGGTGTGGCAAAATACTGCTCAAATTCTTCGAACTGTTTTGCAATGGGGAGCATCGAAAAAATTCCGCCACCATTATTATTAAGAACAATAATGGTTAAACTGCTATCTAAGTTTTTTGCGGTAATCAATGAGTTTATGTCATAAAAGAATGCCAAGTCGCCAATTAAACAATACGCGGGCGTTGTTGAATGTGAACTTATTCCAAGAGCGGTTGATATAATACCATCTATTCCGCTTGCTCCGCGATTTGTATAAATGGCAAGAGATTTTGTTGAACTCTTTAAGTAATTATCTGCATCACGGGGAATCCAACTATTTGAGAGCATCAGTGAAACACTATCGGGTAAACCCTTCAGCAGTGCAACATAAACTGCAGGTTCAACACTCATGGGTAACTTATCGTATTGTTGAATCCTGTTTTCAACAAGTGTTTCAAGCTCATAGAGTCCAAACAGTGGATTCTCTTTGCGCTTTACATTTTTTGTTTGAGCGTATTCATACAGAGAAGTAAAATCTAAATCGCTAATATTGGAGATTTTCGCGGTTGGAGCGATCATGTAATTATCAGCAAAGGGATTGATTAAAATCTTCTCCTTTGCGGATTCAATAAATTTAAAAACCCATTTGGATATAGGCGGTCTTCCCACGAGAACTACAAAATCGGGAGAGAACTTTTCACGTATTTTTTCGTGCCTTAAATAGGCATCTGAATATTTGAGAGTTTTTTGTTCTCGGAAAGATTGATTTGCTTGAATATCTACAATAATTGGGGCACCAATGAACTCTGCAAATTTGCACATTGAATGCACCGCTGCATCGGAGTAGTTGCCACCACCGATTACTATGAGCGGTTTGGACGATTTTTTAAGGCGATGTATAAACTTTTTATAAAGTGCATCAGGAACGCATATTGTTGCAGGTTTCTCTGACTTTGATAATGCGGAGATTGCTTCGTTCAGGTGATCGGTTTGTACCTCAAAAATATCATCGGTTAGCTCATTTGGTTCTAATGGTTTTTCGAAAGGGATGTTTACATGTACCGGACCTGGGTTTGAAGATGTAGCAACTTCCACTGCTTCTTTTATGGTAAGAATGAGTGATTTGTTGCAAAAAAATGAGGAATCCACTGTCATCATATCTTCGGAAAAGCGTATGTGATTTTTGAAGATGTGTTTTTGATTGATGGTTTGGTTAGCACCCGTTCCACGAAGTCGTGTAGGTCTATCTGCGGAGAGAATAATAAGAGGAATTCTGCTTTGGAATGCCTCAACCACTGCGGGGTAATATTCTACTAACGCGGTACCCGATGTGCAAATGAGAACGGAGGGTTTGCCGGTTTTTTTTGATTCTCCCAAAGCAAAAAATGCAGCTGAGCGTTCATCTACAATAACGGTTTTAGTGAAGTTACTATTTTTAGCAGCGGTGACCGTAAGAGGGGTCGATCTGCTACCAGGAGAAATAACCACAGAGCCAATACCCAAAGCATTCAAGGCTCGGAAAATATACTCTGCAGCGTAATAATTTTTATTGATTTTTTCCATGCTCAAAAACCGATCGAATGGTTCGGAATTTTAACTGAGTTTCTTCAAATTCTTGATCGGGGTCAGAACCTTCAACAATGCCACATCCTGCAAAGGAGTAAAG
>CALKUG010000404.1 GCA_937996765.1 uncultured Ignavibacteria bacterium | reverse complement strand
TAATCGAAACGAATACCCGCATTGATAATCATGATATCATATTCCATCTTATCCTGAATGTAAGCGGAAAATTCAATAGGATGGCGAGTAAACTCTTGATTAGAACCTTTATCCGTTACAGCACCTTTTGCAGGGTAACCCGGGGTAAATATAACGTTGCCCAAGGTATCAATTTGACCCTCGGTTAAGTTTATCAACGAATTTCCATGATTGAACAAAGTGTGGAGTCGTAACTCAGCACCAACACCGATTTTGTGTTCGGTAGTAATCTGCGATGAAAGTGAGTACTGAGCAACTAAGGTTTGTGTTGAACGGGAATATCTTCCGCCATCATTTCCACCACTTCTGAAGGTATATCCTGACGAAGGTGTTCCACGGCTTGGGTCAACATAACGTGGATCAAATGGATCTTCGTATAAATAACCGTTAAACCTATGCTCATTATAGGAGAACTTCAATTGCTGCAATGTTGAGCTTGAAGGATAGTGGGTAAACTGTAAACCGTGAATGGTATTTGTGCTAAAATGTTGTTGCATAGCATCAGGAGTCCAAGACCAGTAATGGCTATAATATTTATTATAGCTATCATCCCAAAATCCACTATAGCTAATTTTGAAGTTTTCAGCCGAATAAGTAATTTTTCCGTTAAAAGAATACTTACGATCCGGATTCATCGCAACATATTCTCCATCGCCTGTATTACGAGGAATAAAAAAGCTTGTGTTCTGGGGATCCGGTTGGAACGGCACATCATCTGTGTTTTTATAAACTCTTTTTCCAAAGAGATAACCGGCATCGTCATAATAACGGCCTGTAGTAAAAAACGTTAAACCCTTGATTCCCAAGGGACCCGAGAAACTAAATTGTACATTTTTGGTTTGAAGGCGTGCGTAGTTATCTAAGTTTTTGTAAATCTCATTATGCCCAGTAACAACGTTACCCACATAACCATTGAGCGAACCTTCGAAATTTGTTCCACCATCCTGTGTAACAATATTAACAACGCCCGACATCGCCTGTCCGTATTCAGCGTTAAAAGTACCGCTAATAACTTCCATTTGTCTGATAGAAGTATTTTCAACTTCTACGCTCAAGCTGTTGTTGTAAGCATCTGTAACACTTACACCATCTACTAGGTAAGCAACTTCATTTGAGCGACCGCCTCTGAAATGCCCACCAACTACACCTGCTTGCAGGTTAATAATCTGGCCAACACTCTCAACCGGCATCATTTGAATTTCGCCTGCCGTAACAATTGAGTTTGTTGAAGTCATATCTTTTTGAACTAATGGTTTTGAAGCAGTAACAACTACTTCAGTACCAATAGAAATATCTGTTGAAGAGATTTTAACATCCAGAGGGGTAGTTAAATCTATTTTAATTAAAACTCTGTTAATTCTTACAGTTTGATAACCAATAGCGCTCACGGTAACAGTATATTCACCGGGAGGTATATTAGAAATCACAAAATCACCTTCGGCATCTGCGGCGGCACCAAAGTAAGTACCAACTACAACGATGTTTGCACCAAATACGGGCTCTCCGTTGGTAGCATCGGTTACCTTACCTTTTAGCTTTCCGGTTGTTCCTGCAAACAAGGTTGTTGATACAACCAAAGCCAATAAAAGCATAAGTGAAGTAAATCTTCGTGTCATCAGTTTTCCTATTGTGGTAGTAACGATTGTCATAACATTAACCCATATTAAAAGTTATGCGTTTACGAAAAATAATGGTGGCACTGAAAAACTCAGTGCCACCGATTCTGAATTGATGTTATTTAAGAATAACCATCTTTTTGATATCCATGAAGCTACCTGCTTCGAGTTTGTAGAAGTAAACACCACTGCTAAGTGCGGCACCGTTGAATTGAACGGTATGTTCGCCGGCATTTTTAACTTCGTTGATTACTGTAGCTACTTCTCTTCCGAGCATATCAAATACACGTAAAGTTACTTGTTCAGTTTCCTTTAATGTGAATCTGATTGAGGTTGCAGGGTTGAACGGATTAGGATAGTTCTGCAACAATGAATATGTGAAAGGATTTTCTTGATTATCAACACCTACGGTTGGGAACCATTTGTTACCATACCATGTGTATAACCAGCGTGAAGGATCTGCATAGGATTTATCATCGTTGAAAGGTGAATAAGTTAATATACCTTCACGTGATCCTGTTGCATCTGCATCATTAACTGAGAAGTCAATCGGAATACGATAACCTTCTACAGGAACAAATACAGGGTCTTTTGCTTTTTCAGCTATTCTTGCGAGAGGAATTTTTGCTTCTACTACATAACCTGTAGGGAATTTTTCACCCCAGAAGTAGTTAGCACCAGGGATTTCGAGACTATCAGCAACGCCATCAAGTCTTACTCTGTCTTTTCCAAAACGGAAATGGTAGTCAGGGTTTGCACCACGGTTAATGGTGAAGTGAGGTTTACCATGTGAGTTGAAGAATCCTAAGAATAAATCAGGAGCGTCGTTCAAATATGAATCGAGTTCCGGTTTGAAGCTTACTACGTCATCTTCGATGTCTAAAGCTACATACAAGAATTCTTGATCTATTGCAACATAACCTTTTAATGAAAGGTCAGCATCACCATCAATTTTTGTATTGACTGCGATAAAAGCTGAACCATTAGAGGTCTTCATATCGAAAGGAGTAAAAGTGCTCCACTCGGTTAAGTTACCATCTGCTGCAAAGTTTGCAGGACCGTTCATAGCAATGGTGGTAACACCTTTTGCTTTGTTTGTGGCTCCTGTAGCAGTGAAGGCACCTTTATTACGGTTACCGGCTTTATCGGTACATTGAATTGCATAGTAATATGTTACGTCTTGGTCTGTTGCAGGCGCACGTAATAAATGCTCAACCAACTGATTATTTTCGGTAACTACCCATTTAGCAACTTCGCAAGTATCTAAATTGGTATTAGCATCAATTTTTCCACCACTGTAATAAATGGTGTATTTTTCTTCTTTTTCACCTGCAACATCGTTCCAGGTAATTAAGTTGGTGTAGGTTCCGGGGATAACTTGTAAACCGGTTACTTCGGCAGGAGCTTGCTTATCGGTTTCTTGGAATCCTGCAGGAGTCATTAAGTCCATAAGAAGTGAACCTTCGCAGATTTCTCCTTTAGGACCTTTATCTTCACCTGCTGCTGAAAATTCAAATTTCCAAGCGGATATTTTATTCAAATCGAGGTTATTGTTTCCTTTGTAACCTTCCCATGATGGGAGTTTGAATCCTAATGAATCAAGAGCATCAATACCATAAGAGTTGCGATCAACTAAAGGAATATGAATTTTTTGCCATTCGGATGTTTTGTAAAGGTCAACGGCAACAATATGGTACCATTGTTCAGCACCACCGTCGCTCTTATCAAACATGTGCAAACGGAGGTTTGTTCTACCGGGAGTTCCGGTAGCAGCTGAAAGTACTTTAATATAAACAACAAGCTCTTTGTTAGCTTGCATGTTTTGTATAAAGGTATCTGCAACAGCTGCATTATGTGTATAGTTCACATAACCACCCCATCCTTCTGTAGCATGAACTTTATAATCAACTTTTAATGTTGTTGCACCTTCAAATGCAGGTGTAATATCTGTTAAAGACAAAGCACCGGTATTTCCACCGCTCCAGCTCATTAAGTCTTTTACAAAGTATGCTGTATCAGCACCGGCATTATCGAATGTTGAAATTGGATTGTATGCTGTTTCATAAAATGCCAATTGGTCGAACATGATAACACCTGTTGCGGTGCCGTTATTAGGTATTGCAGGGGTTGTCCATTCAATTGAATAGCCAATAATTTTGTCGAAGTCGAGAACGCCATTGTTCTTAACACCAGACCAACCGGGAAGTGAAAATCCCTTATCACTGGGGTCACCTGCACCAAGATCTGTTAAAGGAATCATGATTTCCTTCCATCCGGGAAGTGAATCGTAAGGGCTGTGTATTTCGTAATACCAATCTTCATGGTCTCCGCCACTTGCCAAATAATTTGCTTCTCCGCCTGATTCATGGAGTTTAAATCTCATGTTAACTAAACCTGTTGCGGAGGAGGGAGTTAAGTTGTTATAGCGCAATTTAAGGTATTTAGCTGATCCCCAGCTTATAAACTTAAATGTTGCTGTATCTCTGGGAACTGCGTAATACATTTGCGCAAATCCGCCCCAGCTTTCTGAGCTGTGTACGGTCCAGGTAACTTTAAGTGCTTTTTCACCTGCGAAAGGTGCAGGTGTTGTAGCGTCTTCTAATATGAGATTGGAGGTACCGGTTGAAAATCCTGTGTTTTTTGGAGGATATTGCCAAACGGTATCGGCAGCCACATTTTCGAAAGGGTTAACAACCCATTGAGCGTTGATAACGCCAACGGTTGCCAACAAAAGAAACAGTACGAAGGTCTTCTTCATATCTTGCCTCAGTTATTTATTGATGATGATGTTAAAAACTTACCTTTTGAGTAAGCATGTTTAAAAAAAAGCGGTTTGCAAACTCTTCTTAATACCACAGTGTCCACAATCCAATAATAAAAAGGAACAGAAAAGCCGATAGCAGAATATTGGTTCTGTTAGCGGTTAACTCACCTCTCATATTCAGGGAAAATTTATTTACTCTATGGAAGCTTGGAATCGTTAATGGTGTGTCAGTTGTTTTCTGTACAACATCCTTAAACGCAAAACTAAATCCATAAAGCATCACAACGGTTGCTATAAAGAGAATGATTGAAAAATGTAAAAAATTGATTTCGGCTATCATGGCGA
>CALKUG010000403.1 GCA_937996765.1 uncultured Ignavibacteria bacterium | reverse complement strand
ATAAAAGATTTTTATTAAAAGTATAATGGTTAACCTACTGAAGTCATTAAGGGTCTTAATAGTTGCCTCAGTTGCTTATTATATCATTTAATACAAATAGTTAAATCAATAACCATACCAAAAAAGAGTGTGCATAAAATTGTTTTTAGGTTAAATAACCTTGCGAAATGGATTTAAAAAGTTCCTAATAATAGTTATATTCAAGCCCGATTATTCATTTTATTCGAATGCAAAAACTAACCATACTTTTCATATTTCTTCTATCAATCTCAACCCTCTTTGCAGGGGTAGATTCTTTATTGTCTTTGCAAAAATTCCAATCTGAAGAAAAAAAAGTTGAATACATATTAGAAGTATGTTTTAAAAATCGCAGTGTTAATGTGCCCCTTGCACTTGAAAGCGGACATAGAGCTTACGATTTAGCAAAAAAAATTAATAATTCACATTATATAGCCAGAAGTTGCAATATGCTTTCGGTAGTTTACCGTGGATTAGGCAATTTTGAAAAGGCACTTGGTTATGGAATACAAGCTGTTTCTGTTTCTGATAACGCTAAAGATACTGTTCAACTCGGGTTTGCTAACAATAATATTGGGCACATATATAGATTAAAAGGGTTTTTAGATAAGTCATTACAGCATACATTGTCTTCGTATTACTTCTTCAAATCACAAAAACATAATGAAGGCATGGCTTTTAGTGCCATAAATTTAGGGTATATTTATATTTGGATGAGTAATCCAAAAGAGGCAATACCTTATTTTCAAGAATCAAGTGATATTCGAAGGCAAATGGGTGATTTACCCGGAGAAGCGGTCTCAGTTTACGGTTTAGCTAATGCTTATGCAGGTGTTAGAGAGTTTCATACTGCATTAAATATTTACAACAATCTGTTGCAACGATACGATACCCTGAAATTTAATGCTATAAACCCAGGACATTTATACTCCTCGATTGGAAAAGTTTATAGAGAAACCAAACAAATTGACTCGGCAATTCAGTACTTCATTAAAGCTGTAAATGAAACAGAGTTTACCGGCAATTTAAGCGATAGATTTGTATATGCAATTCCTGTTATTGATATGTTAGATAGCCTAAAACGGTTTGAGGAATCTGATAGGCTAATTAAACGATTATTACCACTTGCAAAAGATTTAAGGGATCTTCCTACTCTCTCAACTTTTTATAAATCAGTCCAAAATCATTATTCTTTAACCGGTAATATAAAAATTGCCTATAAGTATGCTGACCTCAGGAGTGTTATCAACGATTCAATTACTCAGCAGGTTAAACGTGAAAGCCTCGAATCAATGTCGTTGGTTTTCGATAATTTTAGAATTTATGAGGAGAATCAAGTGTTGCAATCAACAATACTTGAACGTCCTACGAGTAATTGGTTCGAATTATTAATGGTGTTGTTTCTGGTAATTACCATTGTGCTTTTGTATTTCAAATTAAGGCGTACTGCCAAGAAACAAAATGTTGTACTATGATGCACCTTAGGTGCTTTTTAGACAGGTATTTAACTATAGAGTGACAAATATGAAGATGAACATTTCTGCTAAACAAATAATTTACTTATTGCTATTTTATGCAATAAGCTTGTTTGCAAGTTCTGTGGATTCGCTACTCTCGGCGAACAACATTAAGAGCAAAGGAGAACAGTTAAATTTCTTAATGGATTTTTGCTTTAATAATAGGCATGCCAATCCAAATCTTGCATTAGAAGCCGGCCTTAAGGCATACAAAATAGCGACTGACATTGGAGATACGCGTGCTCAGGCAAAAAGTGCTAACCTCGTTTCTGTTATTTATAGAAGTTTTGGAAATTATGAAATTGCGTTTTCTTATAACATTCGTGCAGCCAAAATATCCCAAGCAAATAGTGATACCATAACATTAGCTTTTGCAAAAAACAATTTGGGACATTTATACCGCGTCAGAGGGTTTTATGATAAGGCGATTTCCGAAGCAATGGCAGCTTACAACTTATTTAATTTGGTTAAGAATATTGAAGGAATAGCTTTTGCAAGTATTAACTTAGGATATATTTACATTGATATCGGGAAATACTCTGAATCAATACCTTATATTCAAGAGGCAATTAAACTCCGACAGCAACTTGGCGATAAGGAAGCCGAAAGCGTTGCTTTGTTTGCACTCGGTGATGCAAATCTCGGACTAAAACAATTCGAAAAAGCACTTGAGATTTACAACCGCATTCTGGAGAGTTATAAGTCAGAAAGCTTTAAGGCAATTAGTATTGCAAATATTAATGCCGCAATAGGTAAGGTGTATCTTCATAAAAATGAATTGTTCGCAGCAGCGAGGTACTATGAGACCGCTTTATCTGAAAGTGAGAAATTGGGTAACAAAAAAGATCAGATTGGCTTTGCAGCAAATTTGATTGAAATCTATGATAAATTGGGAGATGATTCTAAAGCTGAAATATATTTAAATAGAATATTGGCTCTAATTGATGGTTTTCATGAATGGGTACCACTTTCCTCAGCATTAAGAGTTATACACAAACACTACAATAATAAAGGTAATATAGACAAGGCTTTTTACTATTCACAAGTGCTAAACGTTATTGGCGATTCTATCACATCTCAGTCGAAAAGAGAAAGTATTGAATCGATGTCATTAGTTTTTGAAAATAAAAGAGCACAAGAAGAAGATCAGCAAATCAAAAACGATAAAAAAGGTGAAATTGAGTACAGTTGGGTTTATGCTGTTTTAATTTTCTTTTTGATAGCTGTTATAATCGTATTATCTATTAAAATACGTTCATCTAAAGCTCTCAGTTCACTATGAAAA
>CALKUG010000402.1 GCA_937996765.1 uncultured Ignavibacteria bacterium | reverse complement strand
CAAGGGCTGTTTTTTAAGTAGGGCAGTTATTAATTGTGCAGGATTATACTCCGATAAAATCACAGAGTTATTTGGCTTGGAATCCGGAGTAAAAATAATTCCGTTTCGAGGTGAATATTTTACTCTTTCGGAAAGTGCTCGCTCCAAAGTAAAAAATCTTATCTACCCTGTGCCCGATAGTCGTTTCCCATTTTTAGGTGTTCATTTCACCAGAATGATACATAGCGGAGTTGAAGTTGGACCCAATGCAGTGCTTGCATTTGCTCGAGAAGGTTATACAAAGCAGACTCTAAATTTCGCTGAGTTAGCCGAAACACTCTTGTACAAAGGATTCAGAATGATGGCGAGAAAATATCTACTACCCGGTTTAAAAGAGATGTATCGTTCTTTCTCAAAGCAAGCTTTCTTGGAAAGTGCTCAAGAACTTATTCCTTCTCTTTCCAACAAAGATTTGCAACCCGGAGGTGCAGGCGTTCGTGCTCAAGCGGTTGATAAATCAGGCAAATTAGTTGATGACTTTGTTTTCGCTGAACACAAGAGCGGTAGTAAATACGTACTTAACGTTGTTAATGCCCCATCCCCTGCCGCCACTGCTTCATTGGAAATTGGGAAAACCATCTGCTCAAAAGTTGTTTCCAACCTTAGCTAAATTAGTTGAAAGTAGGGTCTACCGGACGACCTACATCGTAGAGTTTCTTAAGAGCATTAAACGCATTTTGACTTCCCCGCATAGCCGCCTTACGATAGAGTTGAGCAGCTTCAGCTTTGTTTTGTTGAACTCCATATCCCATTTCGTAGCAATAACCAAGTGCAATTTGTGCAGTGATTGATCCGGATTGTTCTGCCTCTTCAATGAGCGGAACGTAAGTCGAAATTCCATCAAGACGACCACTCAACAATTGTACAAACGAGAGTTTTAACATTGCTTCCAAACTACCTGCATCTGCTGCCTTAGCCCAAAAATCGAACGCTTTTTCGTAATCCGCCACAACCTCTTCACCACTGTAGTATCTACTGCCTAACTCCAATAGGGAAGGGATATGATTATTGGAGGCGTTTTCGCGTAAATACCTCAACTCGGTTTCTTTAGTAAGTTGGTTATCGAGCCCAAGGTGATTCATTCCCGCAATAACATAGCGAGCTTCTCTATTGCCGCTATTTACTTCTTTTATAAGCATCTTGCTAAAGTCAGTTGATTGAACCATGTCAACTAAAATTCGTGCAGCACGTAACGACTCAAGACGAATTGCTTGAAGTAACAAACTTGCTCCATGAATGGTTTGCTTTGGTGTTCCTATTCCCTTTAAATACAAATAGCCAAGTAAGGTCATACCTTCAGGACTGCCGGCCACGGCGCGTTCCTTAAGTTTGTTAAACTCAGTAGTATCTGAGGTAAGTTGTTCTTTAGTCTTAAAAATGGAATTATTTTGACCAGAAGAATCAGCGGTTATACTTCTCTGATAATCCTCAATCAACAATGTATCAGAAGGAACTTTTGTGGTATCAACATCAAATTCGATAAACAACAAAACACTTTTTTTCTCGTCATCTTTTTTAGCTTTGCGCTCTTGTTCAATTCTCTCGTTTATTGAAAGCAGTGTTTCATTAGCTTCTTTGTAACCACCCTGTATAGAGCTTTTAACCCATTCAGAAGCAGTTTGTAGATTTCTCTTTACAACTAAATCTTCCAAATAAAAAAGTCCAATTGCATACTGTGCACTCGACATGCCGTTTTGTGCTGCAAATAAAAAACGGTTGAATGCACTATATGGGTCCCAAGGTGTGCCCCACCCGTTCATCATACAAATAGCAAGATTGTAATTAGCTCCAATGTGATTTTGGTCGGCACTACGCTGCATCCAGTAAACCGCCACTACAGTATCCGCCGGGAAACCGCGACCAAGTAAATACCTAAGTCCTAACTCATGTTGGGCGTTCGGGTCGCCGGCATTAGCAAGTCGTAGTATTTGAAAACGTTCCTGCAAGTGGTAGTTGTAGTATTCTTGCGAAAAATACAAAGGGGGCATTTCACGAGGTTTATTACGTTTAAATGCGAGTGAATTGCTTAAAGAAGAATCAACCACACTTTGAGCAAAAACCACATTGCTAAATAAAATAATTATTGTTACTGCAAATAATTTCACGAAGGATAATTTCACTGAGTTTCCGAAAATATTTTAAATTTCTATTTAATCATTTATTTTGACAACTTCATCACCAAAAAAGTTACATCTTAACACTCCCACTTTACTATATTTACGAACCCATTAATTTTTTTTACCTCATAAATAGTTCAGAGTATAATGTTTAATAGATTCTTTAGCGAATTTGCTGAAAATTGGAGAATCGGTTGGAAGCAAAATAGTTTCCGTTATCGCTTTGTAATAACCGTAGCAATCTATATTGTTATGGTTTCGTTTTTGGCGGGGCTGTTAACAGATTTCGAAAAACGAGACGGCTTTTCTTTTTCTGACCCCATACTCAATATGTTTGCACCTATTGATCTTACTTATATGGTTTTTGTGCTTACATACGGACTTGTTCTTTTTGCAATGGTTTACTTTTTGAAAGACCCTTCCTATTTTATGTTGGGTTTTCAATCTTATGTATTATTGCTGACACTTCGTATAATCACCATTTGGCTTCTGCCTTTGAATGCCCCAGAAACAACTATTCCAATGAATGACCCCGTTGTACAATCTTTTGGAAATGGTGAAATATTAACAAAAGATTTATTTTTCTCTGGTCATACTTCCGCAGCATTTTTGTTTTTATTTCTTGCACGCGAAAAGTGGGCAAGATACCTATTTTTAGCATTAGGCCTCCTCATAGGTACATCTGTAATTTTGCAGCACGTCCATTATACTATTGACGTAATTGCTGCTCCTTTTTTCTCCTATACGGCATTTAGAATTTTTTATCGTTGGCACCGCCGTATGGGCTGGATTGAAGGAGCAACATCAAAATACTATGTTTAAAACCTCAGATTAAAACCCAAGGCCTTTTAACATTCTGCGGAGAACCTCTGTCCGTTGTTCTTCTTCATAGATTACTTCAAGAGGAACACCTAAAAGTGCAACTCCATATTTCTTTTTAAAAAACACTCCTGCTGAAAAATCATTTTCGGAATAACGGATAAATGTGCTTGCTCCATCTATTGGATTAAAAGCTCCAGGCGATTCAACACGATAATTCTGCTCGTTATAATCTTGATTGAACAATATGCGTTCTTTCGACTTTGTAATAATCATCTCTCCATTTTGAGCAGCCTTACCCGAAGTATGAACAACTTTTAATTTGGACTTTACGAAAAACAAATCAGTTGTGTCGTTATCAGGTGATTCAAACGGATCTGTTGTTATATATGCTCCTGTTATGATAACATTACCTGAGGATTTAAACCACTCATCCAATTTTCTACGTAAAATAGGACTGAATACCGCGTGTTTCCGTTGGCCGGCTTGTTTTCCTAATAATTTGGTTTGCTTTTGCTCTCCGCAGAGTAAATCTATTACTTCATAGCGTTCAACAGAAGGAGTAATTTTTTCAAACGCGCCTATCGACATAGACGAATAACTCCAACCCAATTTCACAAACGACTCGCCATGGTCATCTGTAAAATCAAACGAATTTCCTCTTGCTCTTTCAGTTTCAAAAGAAGCAAATGAAGCTCCGTGACCGGGCATATCATTGGTTGTAAAAGGTGACTGGGGATTATAATCATATTGTTCCCCTACATATCCTGCATAAATGCCTTCCTGTACACCTTCATCAATAACATTTACAAAACCTCGGAAATCAGGTTCATCAATAACAGCCGGAATATCCAACCGTGTGAAATTATTAACAATTAATGCCTCATTAGCTTTTTCGCCTTGATAGCAAACCGATAGTTCTTCTGATTGCATACTTTCACCACCGCTGTTTGCAGCAGCAATTTTAAATCTGTAAATTTTTCCTTTTTCCAGTCCGGATACCGTGTAGCTATTTCTATTGGTAACAGTTCCGTTATCAAATCCTGATTTACCAATTGCTTTATAAATAATATATTTGTCAGGGTCAGCTGTTAGCTCGAGGGCATCAGCTGTAGGCTCCCATTTTAATTCTACTGCTCCGCCCTTAGTTAATAGAGCCGAAGCATTTTTAACCGGTAGCGGATGAACTGTATAACTGACACCGTATTGTTTACTTAAAAACTTGAGAATTGCTTTGTATATCGACCTCGATACCGAAAATTTAAATTCAGGATGCTGCGCAAACTGTATTTCCCAAAAATTTTGATGGGATAGTAGCTCGAGTAATACAGCAGGCGTGTTAGGCCGAGAGCTTTCACTATAGGTAGCCTCTCTTGTATCTCGACGTGTCCAGGTGGGGTCGTACAGAGCTTGTATATCATTCACAATTTGAGTCTGCATAATGTCAGCAAAATCTCTATTTGCCAAACGGCTATACCCTGTAGGGAAGTCCGGATCCTTATCAGTACCGGTTCGGCTATATATTAGTAAAGTTCCAATGGAGGAGTCGTTAGGAGTTGTTCCGGCATCGGTATGGAAAGCCATCATGGCATCAATCGGAATTCCTAATCCCGGGTTGTTTCGCTCTCTGTTGGGGCCATTAGGTGAGCCCATTAAATAGTTTCCGTATTCGGCACGCGATTGATAGTCGTCGGTATAATCATTTATACCTCCATTAAGATAATAAACTAACGTATCGGGCATACCCGCAAATTGCAACCAATAACGAGCACCTTCAACATATTTGGGACGTCCGCTGGTTCTACCGCCTTTTGAAACAACCCCCATACCTCCACCAAATCTTACGGCATCGGTGGTGATAATCGTGTTTTTATCATTGGTTTTATTGGATATTTCTACACCTTGTTTTGTAGAATTGGCATCAAAGTTAAATTTACCCAAATATATCCAAGTAAAGCCGCCCATGGTTTGATTAATAATAAATTCGGTAACTCCACCTGAATGATATACCTTATACAGCACTTCTCTGCAGGAATTTTCAAGGCTGGCAAAAGAGATATATACTCCAAAGTCGCCGTGTTGTTTAACCATTGGTATGTATTTGATTGAGGCGGTTTCGGAGGCATGGCCTTCAATTGATTGATAGGAGCCTTGCATAAAGGGATTAATTCCGTCACCAAGCTCCTCTCCAAATTTCTTAAATCCTCTGCCAACTTCGTTTTTCCAGTTTGCTTTATCCTTACCTAATAGAACAAGTTTCTTTTTTTGAATATCTGTTTGGTCATCGTTATCAATAATAACTTCTTCAATTTGGAAATCGCGTTCCCTTGGTACATATACATTCGCACCAGAATTTTCGAGCATAGGCAATAAATAAGGTACTATAAACGACATTGGGAGAAGGTCTTCAACGGTCTGGAACAACCTTGCGCGTTGCCACTCCCACCTATCAACATCCTGTGCATAGTACCAACCATGACTCTGCCAAAGTGCAAGATTCCTATCCTGAAGTCCTGAAATAATCGAGTAAGGCCTACTGGTATTTAACACAATCTGTTGCCCCTGAGCACCCTTAGGTAACCTGTTCATATCCAAGGGTGTGGATGTTCTGTAAAAATTCGGTATGAGTTCTTCTATAGGAGTCTGAGCGACAGAAATGGCCATGCTGTAACGCTGTTTTAATACTTGATCTACTAAACCCTTGAAAAGTGTAGAGATTTGAAGTACATCTTCCTCGCGGTAATATCTGCCAAGTGCTTCTTTGGTGAGAGCAATGGATACAACTTCTTTCTTTTCATCAAAAGAGATATCCGAAATTTTCGTTCGGGGTGGGAAATTCTTCGAAATCGAAAGCTCTTTAAAATTTGACTTAATATCATCAAGTTTTTTTATCGAATTAACCTGTGCACTCACAGTAAAAACGAAGACTGCCAATACCGACAGCACCAAAGAGAAAAAACGAATCATAGAATTTCCAACATTTAAAGATTTTTTATAATTTTTTATGTGTTTAAAATAACAAACCGCCTACTACATTACATAATAGGCGGTTGAAAAAATGGGAACTAAGCGGTTGTTAGTCGCCAATCTCCATTAACAAATCGCCTTCCATAACAGAATCGCCTTTGTTAACTTTGATAGATTTCACAGTACCATCTTTGGCAGCGTTGACGTTGTTTTCCATCTTCATGGCTTCGAGCACAAGAAGTTTTTGACCAACAGTAACTTTATCACCTGGTTGAACCAGTATGCTGAGAATAGTACCAGGAAGTGGTGACTTCACTGTACCCGAACCGCCACCGCGACCGGTTTTGCTTTCGGATGGATGTTGGTCAGTTGCAGGCGAAACTGCCGAACGTACTAATTTTGGAGTTATAGGACGTGCCATTTTCTGATCTAATTCAACATCATATTGGGTGCCGTTAACGGTAACCTGAGCTTGAGCTCCGTCAATACCAAGTACTTCAACGTTGTACTCGTTACTGTTTATTTTTAATTTGAACTTTTTCATTGATAATAAAACCTTTCACTTATTGCCAATTTCTCGGGTGCTTACGCATTAGCAAGTGCTTAGCACTCCACGAAGAATATGTTTTTTGAACTTTCTGCACAATCTCTGCACTTGATTCTGCTGCTTTTAGCGAATCAAGGTACAGATTAACGGCTAAACCGATTGCCGCTGCAACTTCTGCATCATTTGCAGGGGCTGAGGGTGCAGCTTGTACCGGGGTAGCGTCTTCTTTCTTTTTGAACAATGCCATTTATTACTCCGTCTTTCTTATAATGGAATATTAGCATGTTTTTTGGCAGGCATAACATCTCTTTTAGTTTGGAGTGATTCCAAAGCCCGTGCAATGCGGAAGCGTGTCTGCTTTGGCTCAATTACATCATCTATGTAACCAAATTTGGCTGCTACATAAGGTGATGCAAACTTGTCGCGGTAGTCTGCTTCTTTTTCTGCGATAAACTGTGCTTTTGCTTCATCTGAGGGCTGTGCTTCAAGTTCTTTAGAATAAAGAATTTCGATAGCACCTTTAGGTCCCATTACTGCAATCTCTGCATTTGGCCATGCATAATTAATATCTGCACGGAGATGTTTGGAGCCCATTACATCATAAGCACCGCCGTATGCTTTACGCAAGATTACGGTAATTTTTGGAACGGTGGCTTCGCCGTATGCAAACAATAATTTAGCACCATGAATAATAATTCCGCCGTACTCTTGACCTGTACCTGGTAAAAATCCTGGTACGTCAACCAATGTTACAATCGGAATATTAAATGCATCGCAGAAGCGAACAAAACGTGCACCTTTACGTGAGGAGTTAATATCTAAAACGCCTGCTAAATAACTGGGTTGATTGGCAACAATACCAACCGACATACCGTTAAAACGTGCAAAACCTGTAACAATATTTGGGGCATAATAACGTTGAACTTCAAGAAATTCACCATGATCCACTATACCGTGTATTACGTCTTTTACATCGTATGGTTTGCTTGGGTTATCAGGAATAATTGTGTTTAATGCATCGTCAGCTCTATCGATAGGGTCGTCACAAGGTATTGTCTGAGGGTCTTCCATATTGTTCTGAGGCAAGTAGCTCAACAATTTGCGGATAAGCAAGAGACCTTCTTCTTCGTTTTCAGCAATAAAGTGGGTTACACCTGATTTTGTACCATGTGTGTAAGCTCCGCCAAGCTCTTCAGTTGTAACAACTTCGCCTGTTACGGTTTTAACAACCTTAGGACCTGTTACAAACATGTAGCTGGTATTTTTTGACATGATAATAAAATCTGTGAGTGCAGGTGAATAAACCGCACCACCGGCGCAAGGACCAAAAATGGCTGAAATTTGGGGAATAACACCCGAAGCCATAATGTTGCGTTCGAATATTTCTGCATATCCTGCCAACGAAAGTACGCCTTCTTGAATACGAGCTCCGCCCGAATCGTTAATTCCAATAATGGGGGCACCAACTTTAAGTGCTTTATCCATTACTTTGCAAATTTTTGTTGCGTACATCTCTGAAAGCGAACCGCCAAATACGGTAAAATCTTGTGAGAATACGTAAACTAATTTTCCGTCAATTTTACCGTAACCGGTAACCACACCATCAGAAAGGTATTGTTCTTTGCCTAAGTCGAAATCTTCGCAACGGTGTGTTACAAACATATCAAACTCTTCAAAGGTACCCGGATCGAGCATTTTTTCAATTCTCTCACGTGCGGTTAATTTACCTTTTTTGTGTTGTGCATCAATTCTTCTTTGACCACCGCCCAAAAGCGCTTGTTCGCGAAGTTTGTTTAATTCTTCTATTTTATCTTGAATCATATTGGTTATCTCCAACCTGTTCTTTAATGGTTGATACTAAATAAAAATAATTGTCAGTTATGATTTGGGATGCTCGCAGAGCTCAGTTAATACACCAAAAGTTGATTTTGGATGCAAAAATGCAATATTTAATCCTTCGGCGCCTTTACGTGGGGCTTTATCTATCACACGAATTCCCTCTTCTTCTTTGGCTGCAAGCCCTTCTGAAGTTAATCCGTCAACAGCAAAAGCAATGTGATGGATGCCCTGCCCTTTGTTTTCGATAAATTTGCCAATCGGCCCATCAGGGGCTGTGGATTCTAATAATTCTATTTTAGTTTCGCCTACTTTGAAAAAAGCAGTTTTAACCTTTTGATCTGCTACTTCTTCAATAGCGTAGCACTTCGATCCTAATAATTTTTCATAAAAGGTGATAGCTTCTTCTAAATTCTGTACAGCTATACCAATATGCTCTATATGTGTTGGCTTCATCTTCATTACTCCATTTTAAAGACATAATCGATAAAAATTTCGCAAAAACCGTACCAATGGATTTATGAGTATTCAGGGAAATTATTCCATTTTTTGGGGCATTATTAGAAGAAAGAGAATAAAAACCTGATTACTAATTCCTAAAGTTAAGAAACTTTGTCAAAAAATAATAAAAGAATCCACATTTTGAGAAATTTTTCTCGAATATAAAAATCAATGTCTTTATAAAATCTTTATACCAAAACCCATTCTCTTTACAGCATACTTATAACCTACACGGTAGTTTAGTACTGTTAATTTACTAAAGTTATGAGTTACCAATGGAAACAACATTCGAATTAGTTCTCGCCCTTGTGATGGCTGTGTTCGTCCTTGGATATTTAATATACACCCTTTTTTATCCAGAGAAATTTTAGGTGAAGATATGTTTACAATAAATGATTTTATTCAAGTTTTTATCTACCTCTTGGTGCTTAGTGTACTTGCGCCATTTATGGGTTCTGCATTTTACAAAGTTCTTACTGCAGAAAAGCACTTTTTAACGCCAATTTTTGGCTGGCTTGAAAACCTTATCTATAAGGGTTTAGGGAAACAAGCGTTTGAAACTATGGATTGGAAGAAATATTTGTTCGCACTTCTCAGCTTTAATATAATTGGTATTTTACTTGTGCTCGCTATTCAATTGCTGCAAGGTTATCTTCCACTTAACCCTCAGAATCTCAACGGTGTTGAGCCAATTCTTGCATTTAACACCGC
>CALKUG010000401.1 GCA_937996765.1 uncultured Ignavibacteria bacterium | reverse complement strand
GCATAAGCCGAATACATAATATTTCTGCTAAACACCACAATTGCCGCCGATAAAATGGTAAGAGTGGCAAAAATATAAAACATTACATCATACAGTGGCATTGGCGTCTCCGGAATTAGGAGCAGGTTTTACTTCGGCTGCAGCAGCGGCTTTAGCTTGTGCCTCTGCGGCTTTTTTAGCAGCTTTTTCTGCTTCCATTTTTTCAAAATTTTCTTTTTTCTCAGCAATTTCACTTTGCGTGAGAGTAGCGAATTGGTATTTCAAATTATCGCGTTTGTATTCTGAAAACTCATAGACGTCCGTCATATAAATGCACTCAGTAGGGCAAGGAAACACACATAATTGACAGAAGCAACACTTTGCTATATCAATTTCGAACTTTGTTACCCAAAGAGCTTTCTTTTTACCGTTCGAGGTTTTACCTAAATCTTCGGTTGGCATTGCTTTAACGGTTTCGATATCTATACAACTCACCGGACATGCACGAGAACACTGGTCGCAACCAATACAATCATCCATGTTTACATAAAGCCGATTTCTAACGCGGTCAACCATAGCCGGTTTTTCATCAGGATATTGAATTGTAACATTATCGGTAAACAAATGCTTGAAGGTTATTTTCATACCTGCAGCAATTGTTGAAAATGTTTCAGTGATATTTTGAATGTATTCTTTCATAGTCTAAAACAACATAATAAAGGCAATGATCAAAAAATTTACAAAGCTGATGGGTATTAAATACTTCCAGCAAACGGTCATCAGCTGATCTACTCTTAGTCTTGGAAGGGTCCAACGTAGCCACATTTGAACAAAAACAAAAAGTAAACCTTTAATAGTAAACCATGCAAACTGTTCTATAGGGATTAGCCACTCTGCACCGGTTACACTACCGATATAGCCAAAAGGTGAGTGAAAGCCACCTAAAAACAAAGCAGTAATAATCGCAGAAACTGCAAACATATTTGAGTATTCCGCTAAAAAGAAAAAGGCAAACTTCATACCTGTATATTCGGTATGGAAACCTGCAACTAATTCTGACTCGGCTTCGGGAATATCAAATGGTGTACGGTTAACTTCTGCGAGTGTACTCGTGAATATGATTATAAAACCCACAACCATAAAAGGTATTAATGCAAATTTTTGCCAACCGAGTTCGGGTCCGCCAAATAAATACCAGTTGAAAATATTACCACCTTGCTGGTTGCTCAGTTCTAATAGGTTAAATGAACCGGATATTGCAACAACACTTAAAATTACAAACATGGTGGGTATTTCATAACTCACTACTTGAGCTGCCGAGCGCATAGCACCTATAAGGGCATATTTATTATTACTTGCCCATCCGCCGAGTAGAATACCGGCAACTACAAGCCCTGAAATTCCAAGTATAAAAAGCAGTCCCAAATCAACATTGCTACCTAAATAGGCAGAGGTGAAGGGGATTGCAGCATAAACACCGTAAGAAGCAGTAAAAACAATGATAGGGGAGATTAAAAACAGTATTTTGTTCGCATTATTTGGAACAATGTCTTCTTTTTGCATTAATTTGAGAATATCAGCTGCTGTTTGAAGCAATCCATAAGGACCTACTCTATTGGGTCCGTAACGGTCTTGCATATAACCTGAGATTTTCCGCTCAGCATACACAGCGATTAGTGCAAATGGCAACAAGAATAATAGTGGAACGGCACTATTAACCAAACCTGCAATTATTCCGCTACCGGTTAAATCCAAAATGAAATTATAAATCATCTGTCAACTTCTCCTAACACGATGTCAATACTACCAAGAATAGCGATAACATCGGATACTAAATGGCCTTTGCTTATTTCGCCAATAACTGCAAGGTTCACAAAAGAAGGTGGACGTACCTTAACACGATGTGGTTGTAGGCCGCCTTTTGAAACTATAAAGAACCCTAATTCACCACGAGGATTTTCAACTCTTGTGTAAAATTCACCTTCGGGTGGTTTAATACGTTTAGGAATCGCAGAGGTAACATCGCCATCTGGAATTTGTGCAAGAGCTTGTTCAAGTATCTTTACACTTTCCTCCATCTCTCTAACGCGGACAAAATACCTATCCCAGCTATCGCCTAAAGTTCCAAATGTTCCTTCGCCTAAGGGAATATCAAAATCAAATTTGTCATATACTGAATATGGATCATCTCTACGCAAATCCCACTTATAGCCCGATGCACGGAGCATGGGTCCTGTTATTCCGTAGTTAATGGCAGTATCAACCGGGAGCACGCCAATATTTGCAGTACGCTCAATAAAAATCTTGTTATACGAGAGTAGGTTATTCAACTCAGTAATCTGAGGCTTGAAATACTCTAAAAACTCTTTTGTTAATCGAATAAAATCCGGGTGCAGGTCGTGAGAAAGACCACCAATCCAGATATAATTATAGAGTAACCGTGCTCCCGAAGTTATTTCAAACAGATGAAGAATCTTTTCACGGTCTTTGAAGCAGTACAAAAATGGTGTAAATGCTCCGATATCTATTCCGTATGTTCCAATAGCAACTAAGTGTGATGCAATTCGTTGAAGTTCGCCCATGATAACACGAATGTATTCAACGCGCTCTGGTACCTGAATTCCGAGCATTCTTTCCACAGTGAGAGCATATCCAAACTCGTTATACATTGCTGCAAGGTAATCCATGCGGTCAACATAGGGGATTATTTGAGGATAAGTCATTGCCTCACAATGTTTTTCAAAACAACGATGCAAA
>CALKUG010000400.1 GCA_937996765.1 uncultured Ignavibacteria bacterium | reverse complement strand
ATTCATTAGAAAACAAACCGCGTGCAATTCCAAATCTCATTGCTTCTTTTATTCCGGCCCCTGCAAATCCGCCAAGTGCAGCGTGCCCCGTGAAGGCACTATTGATAATTAAAGATATGGTATCAAGAATACTTCCGGGTTGTAACATTAACACAATTATTCCACCCACAATGTAGAACAGAGCCATAAATGGCACTAATGCTTCTGTTACCTTGGCTATTGATTTAATACCTCCTAAAATAACCACAGCTGTTAGTAGTGTAATTATTATGCCGGTTAGCCAAGGAGCAACCGCAAAGGTATCTTCAGCTAAATGTGCTATAGAATTTGCTTGTGTCATATTACCAATACCAAATGCACTTATTGCTGTTAGTGCCGCAAACACAACTCCAAGCCATTTCATCTTTAAACCGCGTTCGAGCACATACATGGGTCCTCCCGAAACAGTACCATCGGGATTAGTAACTCTGTACTTAACGCTCAGTAATGCCTCGGCATACTTAGTTGCTATTCCAAATACACCGCTTAACCACATCCAAAAAATGGCTCCGGGCCCTCCCACTGTTAATGCGGTTGCAACACCAACTATGTTACCAGTACCAATTGTTGCCGCCAATGCCGTGGTTAAAGCACCAAATTGACTGATATCGCCCTTGCCCTCTTTACCTCTTCCAAACGAAATTTTAATTGCCTTAAAAATATATCGTTGTATAAAGCGCAATCTAATTGTTAAATAGATGTGGGTACCAAAAAGTAGAATGATGAGTGGATAACCCCAAAGAAAGGATGCAACATCATTAAGTAGTGATTCAAGTAGTTGTAAATCCATTTTTGAACTCCGAACTGTGCGGTATAAAAAAAAGAGGTTGCCGACGCAGATGTAGTGCCAACAACCTCAGTTAATACTAATGATGATTAGAGTTTTGCACTAATCATATCTTCAGGACGAACATATTCAGTGAACTGTTCATCGGTTAACAATCCAAGTGCCATTGCTGCCTCACGCAAGGTAGTACCTTCCTTATGAGCTTTCTTTGCTATTTTAGCTGCGTTATCATACCCTACATGTGGGTTTAAAGCAGTTACTAACATTAATGAGTTTTCGAGGTGACGAGCTATCTGAACTCTATTGGGTTCAATACCAACAACACAGTTATCTGTAAAGCTTTCGCATGCATCTGCTATCAAACGAATTGACTGCAATACGTTAAAAATGATAACGGGTTTAAATACGTTTAATTCAAAATTACCGCTTGCACCTGCAAAATTTACAGTGGTATCGTTACCAAACACTTGGGCACAAACCATGGTCATGGCCTCTGATTGTGTTGGATTAACCTTACCGGGCATTATTGAGCTTCCTGGTTCGTTCTCAGGTAAGTTTAACTCTCCGATTCCGCAACGGGGACCCGAACCTAACCAACGTACATCGTTAGCAATTTTCATTAAAGATGCGGCAAGAGTTTTTAATACACCATGAAATTCAACCAAAGCATCGTGACTTGCAAGAGCTTCGTATTTATTGCGTGCACTTACAAAAGGTTTGCCTGTAATCTCAGCTATTTTTGCAGCAGATTTTTCAGCGAACTCAGGGTGGGTGTTTAATCCTGTTCCTAC
>CALKUG010000399.1 GCA_937996765.1 uncultured Ignavibacteria bacterium | reverse complement strand
TTCAAAAAGCGAACCGGTAGCAACCAACGTAAAAATAATACCAATGGTGCATTTCCACCAACAGGATAGCGCATACGATAATTACCCGAAACCGCGGCATCGTAAATTCTTTTACCAACAACATCAGGTGATGAACCTGCAACACCAAATTGTTTGGTGTTATTGTATGCCTTAGCTACATATTCATTATAGTCGGGTAATTCCGCATTGGGGACATAATCCATAGAGCGATCGTAAAAATCTGTTTTGATGGGTCCCGGTTCAATGTTTTTCACCTTGATATTAAAGGGTTTTAACTCATATTGCAATGCCTCAAGAAATCCTTCCAATGCCCATTTAGTACTGTGATACACGCTGTAAATTGGGAATGTTATAAACCCACCTACCGATGTAACGGTGATAATGGTTCCCGCTTTTCGTTTACGGAAATGTGGTAATACTGCACGAATGCTATTCATAACACCAAAAACGTTGGTATCAAATTGCTTTTGGATTTGCTCAGGTGTAAAAGTTTCAAATGCGCCCACAAGACTATATCCGGCATTGTTCACCATTACATCAATTCCACCAAACTCAGCAATGATAGCATTAATTGCATGTTGAATGCTTTCTTTATCTGTTACATCGAGGCGGAATGTACGCACACCGGGAATATCTAATAAGTCATTTGATTTTTCGGGAGAACGCATTGTTGCCGCAACATTCCATCCTTTTGACGCAAAATATTTCGCTGCTGATTTTCCGATGCCCGAGGAAGCACCTGTTATAACTACTGTTTTTTTCATCTTTATTTTCCTTTAACCGAAGATTTATTCATTTATTATTTAAAAAATTTTATTGTTTTACTGAGTCCCAAGCCATTTGGAAAATCAGTTTCAGATCTTCTTCATTCAGTTCTAATTTTTGTTTTCTGCACATTTTAACTGTATCGTGAATAGCACCCTGCAAATGAGATTTAAGTATCTCGGTATTACATTCTTTAATTATTCCTTGCTTTTTACCGCTTTCCAAAAATTTATTGAGAGGAGTGAAGAAGTTTTCGGCGATGAGATATGCTTCTTCGGCAATGTACCCGCTATAGAGGAATTGCTCAACAAACATCATCTTTTCAGGATTGGATTCACAAAACCGAAAATACGAATACCAGAGAGCTTTAAATATTTCGTAGTACGATTGCTCCGGAGCAAATTGCTGCGCGAAGAGTTGAGCAAACTCTCTTTTCACATCAAGATAAATGGAGTTAATGAGCTCTTCTTTGTTTTCATAATACACATAGAGCGTACCGGTTGCAATTCCGGCTTGTTTAGCAACATCAGCCATGCGTAACGAGATAAAACCTGTCTTTAAAACCAGTTCCATTGCTGCAGCATGAATCGCTTCTATTTTTTTTGAATCTTTTTGCTTTGGCATCTTTATTAACCGAATATATATTCACCAACAAAAATACAACAACTTATAGTTCCCTCCAAATAAAAAATTGTTTTTGATGCACTTTAGATTAATTTTGCGCTCTTTAACTAAAAGATTCAGACGGCTTTATAAAACTTGCATAACATTAATGAAATAATTAAAAAGCACACCGATTATGTTTTTAACATTTGTTTTCAAGTTTTGCGGAATCGTGAAGATGCCGAAGATTGCACACAAGAGGCATTTATAGAGGTTTATAAAAATCTTGGGCGTTTTGAGGGGAAAAGCTCAATAACCACTTGGATCTATAGAATCGCTCTTAATAAAGCGATTGACATGCAGAGAAAAAACAAATCACAAAAAAGATTAAATTGGCTTTCGAAATTATTTGGGCAAGAACCAAACGAAGACTTCGAGACACCAACCACTAACCCCTCGCCCGAAAAAATACTTGAAAACACCGAACTACAAACGGCTATTTATAACGCCTTAGAACAGCTTCCTGAGTCACAGAAAAAAGCTTTTATCTTAAGTAAAATTGAAGGACTTTCGCAAAAAGAAATTGCCGAGATTCTGCAAACATCTGAATCGGGGGTTGAATCACTTTTGGTGAGAGCCAAAGCAAAATTAAAATCTCTGCTTAACAAAAAGTATTTTGAATAAAGCGCAGGGAAAATGTAATTATTACGTCTAACACTTTATGAAAGAGGATTTAATGAACAAAAAAATAATTGATGAAGTATTAGAACAAAAGGAGTTTGTTCAACCCCATCCTTCACTCTCTGCACGGGTAATTGAGACAGTAAACAACAGTGAGCTTGATACCAATTCAAACAACTCGGTGATCTCACTAACTTTTGTTTATGGTTTTATGCTCTCAGCACTTTTTCTGCTGAATATCGTACTAATAACTTTAACGCAAAAAACCATTGCAAAAAACGATACCAAAGAAAATCAGATTGAAATTTTAAAAGCTGAGTATGGTTACTCATCATCAACAATTGAATTACTAATAAAGGATGCCAAGTATGAATAAAGTAACCGGAAAAACAGTTGCCATTATTGCCCTTTTGGTGATAAACATTGCATTAACTCTCTCATTGGTTGAGGCATTTGGGCAGCTTAAAAAATACGGAAACGAGAATGAAAGTGTGTTTTTAAATAAAAAGCTTCAACTAAATGAATCGCAAAAACAATCTCTAAATACATTGAGAGAGAAGCATTTTTTTAATGCAAGTTATAAACTCAATGAAATAAACAAACTGCGAGAAAAGCTCCACATCAATCTCCTTGCAAATTCAACTGATACGTCTTCTGTGCGTACTATAACGGCAGAAATTGGAACACTAAATGGTGAATTGGAAGTATTAACCTATTTTCACCTGCTCGAAATAAAGAGCACGTTAACAGCAAAACAACAAGAGAATTTCAGAGAATTACTTAATGAATTTATTAATGATTCAAAAAGCAGATAACTCTGCGCATACCGCAGGAATTTAATTTGGATTACGTCTAACTCTGCAAATAACTGTTTTTTTACTTTATTTTTCTCGGAGTAACCATGAGCACTATCGAATCAATTTCCGGAAGCGACGCAATTAAATTCCAACCGCAAAGACCCCCGCGTCAAGGTGAGGGGCCACAAATGGGAAGAGGCGGTGAGCTTCACGACCGTCCCAATCTCACAAAATTAGGCAGCTTGTTTAGTTTAGCGGAAAATGCCGACGAAAAAACTAAAGGCGCTTTTGCCTCATTAAACGAATCTTTACAGACCGCAGTCTCATTTACCTCAATGGATGTAGATTCAATTTTTGATTCCATATCCGAAGATATCAAAACGTTTGCGGAAAAAGCGGGAATTGACCTAAAATCAGCAATTCAGGAATTTGCAGATATGGTTCAAATGAATTCTCTGGATAACTTACGACCCAGATATAACAAGAACACTACCACAAACAACAGTACTGAGAATCTTTTTAAGTAATTGCACGATGGAATAGGGCTGAGAGTGGGATTACGCACCCCACTCTCAATATATCAATCGTTTTTCTCATATACGATGAAAGATACTATTCAACCTGACCCAAGAGATACGCTACTCTTGGCAGAATTCACATAAAAATGGTGTTACTGGGTTATGATTGATTCATTAAATTGGTGTGTCATAGATAACACAAGCCAAATTATTGAGGAGAATGAAGGCGTTATAACTCCCATTCCAACGTATTCCATTTTTCCAAACTACTTGAATCAGTTTCACATCAAATTTTCCTAAAAGTAAATCCTATATTGTCATTCTGATTTTTGTGGATTTATGGTCGCATGATTTTATATTACGGTTTATCGTTATTTATTGGAATCGCAATTCTCGGCGCAGGAATATTGTTAGGGATTCTAAATAAAGATAGAAACTTGAAGGGTTTTAATGGATTTTATGCCGCTTTTACAGGTCTTTCTACTTTTCATTTTTCCTCTGAACTTGTGAAGAGCGAAGCGAATTATTCAACCCTCTTTTATGTTCTCAAAAATCTTGAAAACCCCATCTTTTTACTTCTTCTTATTGCAACTTTGCCAAATTTTGTGTTTGGTTTATTGGGTGTTTCTATAGAAAAAACAAAACTCCGCGCTCACTATTTAATTACATTTTTAATCCTCGTATTATCTTCAATTGCACTAATGTACGGAGATATTTCGGCTCTTAAGAGTTTTAGAATTTGGGCCAAAGATATCTTGCTCATCTTGGTTGTTTCTTATTTAGTTTTTGCAATACTCAATTATTATAAAAATCTCACTGATAATCCTCAGAAGGGCTATATCAGAATACTTGCAATAAACACTATCATTTTTTTCCCGTTCATTGTTTCAGATACTTTTCTTTTGCAGTATGTAAATTTTAAATTCTTTCCAATGATTTACATTTCTATTGGGTATCTCGGTATAAAAAGCTATTATGAATCAATGGTGGAGTTCTTGCAATTGGAATCACTGGTTAAACGTAACCAAAAGGAAAAACGGTTTCAAAATCATGAATTTGAAACACTCACTTACAGAGAGAAAGAAGTTGCAGAGCTATTGATTCAAGGAAAAAGCTATTTAGAGATTTCAACACAACTATATATTTCAATACACACGGTTAAAACGCATGCAAAAAACTTATATGTAAAAATTGGAGTAAAAAATCGAATTGAACTTATGCGTCTAACGCAAGAATTGTAGTTGCACCCCTTAAATCCCCCCGAGAGGCGATTGAAATTCGCTCATTTTAATCTTTAATTGGTGTTTTATTTATCAAATAATAGACATAATGAAAAGATTTAGGTTTCTTTTTTACATCTTAGTATCATTACTATACTTATCTGGTTGTGACTTTGTCGCATTGGATGATGCAACACTTAACGGACCAACTTTAGCTATTGTTGCGCCAAACGGAGAAATTTTTGTAGGCGATGGTTACTATAACTCTCGCATTGCGGTTTTTTCCCCTGAGGGTAAATTTCTTAGGTCTTGGGGTGAACGTGGTTTTGCTTCAGGGCAAATACAAAATCCTCACGGTATAACATTTACACCATTCAATGATTTAGTAATTGCTGATAGAGATAACGGGAGAATCCAATTATTTTCATTATCTGGTAAATATTTGAAGCAGATTCACTCAGAGCAATTGGGTCGCCCTTGGGCGGTAGCTTGTGATAGCGCCGGTTTTATTTATGCAGTTGATGGTGGCGACCAGGATGAACAAAACCCTCGCTCGGGTATTACAAAACTAAACCAACAGGGCAAAATTGTTGCTCAGTTCAGCAAGTTCGGTTCGAACATTGGTGAGCTAAACTGGGGACACGCAATAGCAGTGGACCCCGCGGGCATGCAAATTTTTGTGGCTGATTTGAAGAATAATCGCGTTCAGAAATTTGTTCCCTATAACTTAGAGAATACAGTATATGGGGTGGATACATCATTTTCTCAGTCAACGGGTAGTATATCTGAACCCCCTCTGGGGATCTGTTATTCCGCTGGGAAACTCTATGTTGGTTACGATAAATCAGATGAGCCAATTTGGGTGTTTGATGCAAAAAGCGGTAACCTCATTAACAAAATTGCGGCAGGGAAATTTGAAAGACCACACGGAATCTCGGTAGATAACTCAGGTTATATTTGGGTTACCGACGTAGAGCAAAACAAGGTTTTCAAAATAACTACCACGGGTGATATTCTCTTAACTTTGGGGGCACAATGATCAAATTCCTGCTTCTCATTTTACTATTAACTAATGGTGCTTTGGCTCAACTTATTGGATACAAAGCGGAATTGGGATTTTCCTTCCATCCGCGAGATTCTGAAATAAGTACTTTTAGTTTATCACCTAAATTTGGAATTGACTACTTAATAACAACTAACCTTCATGCAAACTTGACCATGGGCTTTAGTTATACTGTACTCAATGTCTCCGGCTATTTGGAGCAAAATTCCTTCGATTTTGGTAACCCTATAATTACTATTCTGAAAAAGCTAAATAATTCATCCCTATTCAAGAACAACAGCATTGCGATTGGGGTGGGCATACCGTTAGCTACATACCCGGGTAGCATCCCAGAGAACAGAATGACCGAACAAAATTTCCTTCAGGCAATGAGCAGTTACGGTTTCAATGAATCATCCCTATGGATGCTAAATGTAGTGCCAATAATGGTAACAGGTATAACGGAAGTTGATTTGGGAAAAGATTTTTCCTGGCGGATAAAGCTACAACCCAACTATGCTATTGCAATTAACTCGAGACCTGATAATTTCCAATTAAGTGCTATGAATGAACTTGTGTATTCATCAGAAAGTTACTCGTACTCCATTGGCATCCACTCGTTTGCGCAGTCTGAATCGCTTGAAAATAATGATTTGGACCAGACGAGTATTTTACTCTCTCTTAATCGAAATTTTGACTCTCATTCATTCGGAGGAACGGTGATTATAAATATTGACAAACCTTACGGATTTCAAGCAAAAACTCCAAAACCGTTTTTAGGATTTGGAGTAAATGCTTCCTGGTAAATTATTTTGGGCTGGCCTGACTTCCGGCGAGTATGCCCCCATCTATATGTAGTTCGATGCCGGTTACATACTTTGCTTCATCCGATGCCAAGTATAGTGCACCATAAGCTACATCTACGGGTTCGCCGAAAGCACCGAGTGGGATTCCTGCTTCAACCGAGGCTATCATTTCGTCACGTGCTGGACCTGAGCCAAGCATGGCCTCCCACATGGGAGTCATTATTGCCGCGGGATGGATACTGTTGCATCTGATATTGTATTTTTGCTCAGCACAGTACAATGCCACGCTCTTTGTGTGGTTACGAACTGCCGCTTTACTTGATGCGTAAGCTACTGCGGCCGGAATGCCAACAATACCTGAGCGCGAAGAAATATTGATGATACTCCCTCCACTTTCCTTCATGAGTGCAATTCCGTGTTTGCAACCTAACATAGTGCCGGTTAAATTTACACGATGTACTTCTTCCCAAGAATCAAGTGAAACATTCTCTGCATTAAAGGGTCCTGTTGTTTCAAGAAATCCCGTAATACCTGCATTGTTAACAAGTATCGAAAGTTGCTTACCGCTTGATTGAATTTTGCTTACTGCGTTTTGCCACTCAATTTCATTACCCACATCCAGATGTAAATACTCGGAGTTATCTCCGAGAGAGTTTGCAACTTCCATTCCTTCTTCATCACGAATATCTGTTACAAAAACATAACATCCTTGTTCCGCAAATGTTGTTGCAATCGCTTTTCCTATACCGCGTGCAGCACCGGTTACTAAAGCTGTTTTTCCTTTTAATCGCATATGATCTCCTGTTTTGTTTTGTTCTTAACAATTGTATATGCCGCCTTGTTCCCTGTTATGATGAAGGGGCTTATATATGTATCTTTGGGGATGAAAAAAATCAGATTATTGTGTCAATAAGTGTATTCCTCACCCGTCGTTATTTGAGAAACCGAAAAGAAGCAAAAAACTTTTCTTTCCTTTCTCTTATTGCTATTGCAGGTATTGCACTCGGCACTGCCACACTCATTATTGCGCTTTCGCTACTTAACGGATTTGAAAAGTTGATTGCCGAGAAACTGGTGGCTATTGATAGTCATATTCAAATATACGGCTATGACGACCGTCCCCTCACCTTTCCACTCAGTACCGAATTAAAAATTAAGGCAATTGTTGGCGAGGAGCTTTCAACACTTACAACATCAATATCTAAACTTGCTATTGCCTCAAAAGGGAAAATTAAGGATGGTATTACTGTTAAGGGAGTGCACAACGATTTTTTCTCAAACGCTTCTCTCTCTATTGTTCAAGGCGTGGCACCCGAAAACGGGAAACAAGAATTGTTAATAGGCAAAACAGTAGCCGCAAAATTTAGAGTTAAGCCGGGAGATGAAATAACCATTTTTGCACTTCGAGGCAGAGGTTTGCCTTCGGCTGAGGAGCCACCTGTTGTTGGTAAGTTTGTTATATCAGGAATTTTCGAAAGCGGCATGGCGCGCTTCGATGATTCTTTTGCCTATACATCGTTACAAGATGCAGCAACCTTATTTGAAATGGGAAACGATGTAACAGGATTTGAAATACGCATTAATAACATTGCGAAAGTTGATTCCATTTCTAATTTGCTTCAAGAAACCTTACCACACCCACATTATGTGCGCTCGGTGTTTCAGATGAATCGGCATATCTTTAATTGGATTGAACTACAGAAAAAGCCCATTCCCATTGTACTGGGACTCATTATTCTTGTTGCGGTGTTTAATATTATCAGTACCATACTCATGTTAGTACTCGAAAAAACACACAGCATCGGTATTTTAAGTTCACTCGGATTGCAACCCAAATCCATAAGCCGCATATTCTTATTTCAAGGAATCATTATCGGCATTGTTGGGGTATCCATCGGTAACCTTATTGCTTACTTGCTGATGTTGTTACAAAACACATATCATATTATATCACTACCGGCACAACTCTATTTTGTTTCGGAGCCGCCTCTACTTGTTGAATGGCAAACATTTGCCCTGGTAACTATTATCACCCTACCTTTGGTGATTATTACCGCATATTTACCCGCGCGTATTGCTTCTAAAATAAACCCGATAACTGCGTTGAGGTTTGGGTAATATGAATATCAACTCGTTTATTGCCCTACGCTATATTTTCTCGAAACGACGTATTGGTCTGATAACAATTATCTCATTCCTTTCATTTGGCGGAATCACCATAGGCACGGCTGCGTTGATTATTGTACTTGCAGTATTTAATGGGTTTGGTGGATTGGTTAAACAAATGCTTATCAACTTCGATCCCCATGTGCGCATTGAAGCTGTTGATGCGAAAGGTGCTGCATTACTCGACTCGATGCAACAACAGTTTGATGCTGATGATAAAATACTCTCCTACTCTCATTTTGCAACCGGCAAAGTACTTGCAAACGGTGCAGGAGGTACAAGAATAATTGAAGTAAAGGGAATTGAACTTGAGAAACAAGCCACGTATGGAGTCTATAAATCCATAGTTTTGGGCAAATACAATCTGGAGACCGATAGCAGCGGCTACCCTGGCGCGGTAATCGGTTTAACGTTAGCAGATCGCCTCTCCACGCTTGTTGGAGATACCTTAACACTAATCTCACCGGCTAATCTCGAAAGTGTAATAGCGGGCATCGCAGCCCCTAAAACACAGACGTATATTGTTCGCGGTATTTTTGCAAGTAACAATAATGATTTTGATGCCTCGCTCGTGTTTACCCCATTAGAATATACTGCCCCACTCTTGGGTTATACCGGCGGTCGTTCACAGGGTGTAGAAATTCGGCTTAAATCTCTCGATGAATCGGAAGATTTTGCAGATCGTCTTCGCACTCAAGGCAATGAATCATTAGCCGTTTTCACGTGGTACGATTTGCACAAAAACCTTTACTCCGTAATGGAGATAGAGCGATACTCTGCGTATCTGTTACTATCATTGATAATCGCCGTTGCAGTGTTTAACATACTCGCTTCGCTCACAATGTCGGTTGTGGAGAAAAAAAGAGATATCGGCATACTACGCGCGATGGGATTGGAGCAGGCAGATATTGTAAAGCTTTTTATGAAAGAGGGTTTATTTATCGGAGTGTTAGGAACAGTATTTGGGTTTGCGTTGGCATTATTAATCTACTATTTGCATATAACGTTTAATCTTTATCCGCTCGATCCATTCTTGTATAGAATAAATTCGCTGCCACTCGAGTTAAAGTTATTTGATTTTATCATTGTGGGAGTAGCATCAATCACCCTCTCCTTTTTGGCTGCACTCTATCCTGCATTGCGAGCAGCAAAAACCAACGAACTTGAAGCAATACGCTGGGAGTAAACAATTATGAATATTATAGCTCAATCTGTTTCAAAAACTTATAAAATATCTCAAGAGAAAGAGATACAAGTTTTAAAAGGTATTTCTCTCGAAATCCCAAGTAATAAAATATCTGTTATTGTGGGAGCATCGGGTGCAGGGAAAAGCACGCTATTGCATATTCTTGGCGGACTCGATAAACCCGACTCAGGCACAGTGTTTGTCGGTGATACCAAAATTTCCGATATGAACCCAAAACAAATGGCAAAAATGCGGAATAACAACATTGGCTTTGTGTTCCAGTTTCATCATCTTTTACCTGAATTTACTGCATTGGAAAATGTTGCCATCCCTTTGATGATAAGCGGTCTTTCACTAAAAAAAGCATCGGTGCGAGCAATGGAATTATTAACCATGGTAGGACTCTCAGAACGTGCAACACACAAACCTGCGGAGCTTTCAGGAGGCGAACAACAACGTATTGCATTAGCACGTGCTTTGGCAAACGATCCACCTATTATCCTTGCGGATGAACCTACAGGCAACTTGGATAGTGCCAACGGCGAGATTGTGCATAATTTGATTATTCAACTTCGGGATGAGTACAATAAAACCTTTGTTATAGTTACCCATAACAAAGAATTAGTGTCTATAGCAGACGTTATTTTTGAAATTAAAGATGGTAATTTTATAACACGCTCGTAGCAGGTGTTATAGTATCATTTACCGTAAGGGGTTTTAATATAGCGTTCAGCTTGATTATGTGAGTTTGCAAACTCACGCATATCTAAAACACGGTTATACATTCTTACTGCTTCACTACGTTCACCTTTAGAGTCATAGACCATACCTAAATAAAGCACCGCATTGATAAGGAATCCACTTTCTGTTTCGCCTTTATCAATACGTTCAGATTGGGCAATACTCTCTTCAAGCATTGTTTTAGCAGAATCCAACATGCCCCGCTCCTGATATCGAATACCAAGGTAGTAGGATGATTCACGTAAAGCCGATGAAATATATCCGGGTTTATTTTCTTTGCACGATTGATAAATTTTTGCCCACAGCTGATTTGCAAGTTCTTGCTCACCTTTGCGAATTGCAATTCTTCCGCGCCAGCGTATGAACACAGGATTATTAGGAAAATCGGCAATCAACATATCCGCATATTCAGCCGCACGATAGGGGTCGTTTTCGAAAGTCATATAAAGAGTCATCAGAAAATAACGGGCTTCGTATTTTGCGTAACGACCTTCGTTAGCAACAGCCACCAACTGCGATATACCTTTTACTTTATCACCATTGGGAAAAAATATCATCAATGGTTTTACGTAAGAATATTTATCAGGGATTACTGAAGCGTAGTAATTATAGATTCCGGAACCAAGTAAAATATCTTTATTCCCGGGATCTAATTGCGAAGCATACTCAACAATAGGAAGTGCTTCTCTGCCGTCATCGGCTGCTTTAAGCCAACTTTCACGCAGAGCGCGCAAACGACCTCTGAAACCAATGGCTCCGCCTTTAAAGAACAAGGCATCAATATTATCGGGGTTATCTTCGAGTATTTCATCACAGCGATAAATAACATCTTCTATTTTTTCATAGAACATATCATCATACTGTTCATCGGAGGGTTCGAGAAGAATTTTCATCCAATCCACCATCGAGAGAAAGAAAAAACCTTGAGGTTTATTGGGGTCTTCCGCAATAACTTCTCTGAAAGTTTTTTCAGCTTCGGCAAATTGAATGTTATAAACCTGCTTAATGCCCTCATCAATACGGGCATCGAGCGCAAATTGAGCGAAAGAGCAACGTGACAATGTTATCACAAGTACCAAGGCATAAATAGTTACTTTCATCTTACGTTACTCTCTCGCTTTTATTGGTTATGCGTATATCTTTTCGAAGAGATATACACCTATTTTACTTGCCTCGATACGAATTTGTTCCATCGAATCACGTTCACGTATTGTTACTGTTCCATCTTCCATTGATTGTGTATCAATGGTGATACAGAACGGTGTTCCGGCTTCATCCTGACGGCGATATCTTCTACCCACGGCACCTTTATCATCATAGAATACTTTGTAGTTTCTACGTAAATCAGCTTCAATTTTACGGGCAAATTCCGGCATACCGTCTTTGTTTACCAATGGTAAAATTGCAGCTTTAATGGGTGCAAGTTTTGGATGGAGTTTAAGCACAGTGCGCACTTCGCCATTTACTTCTTCCTCGTTGTATGAATCAATAAGGAATGCCATAAACGAACGGCTTGCACCGGCCGATGTTTCGATGATAAAAGGAATAAATTTCTCCTTGGTTTCTTCGTCGAAATATTTGAACGACTTGCCTGAGTATTCCTCATGGCGTCCAAGATCAAAATTTGTTCTGTTGTGAATACCTTCCATCTCGCCCCAGCCAAATGGGAATTGATATTCAATATCAGTTGCTTCTTTTGCATAGTGTGCGAGTTTATCTTTTGGGTGGTCGTGGTAGCGCAGGCGCTCTCCGTTCATTCCAAGAGATTTATACCACTCGAGGCGTTCAGCTTTCCAGTAATCGTACCATTTTTTATCCGCATCGGGGTGACAGAAAAACTGCATTTCCATTTGTTCAAATTCACGGGTGCGGAAAAGGAAATACTTGGTATTTATTTCGTTACGGAATGCCTTACCAATTTGGGCTATACCAAACGGGAGTTTTTGACGTGATGAATTTTGCACATTCAAAAAGTTAACAAAAATACCCTGAGCAGTTTCAGGACGAAGATATACAACGTTGCTATCCTCTTCAACAGGTCCTACAAAAGTTTTAAACATAAGGTTGAATTTACGAGCCGATGTGAAAGAACCTTTGGTACCACACTGAGGACAGGTAACTTCAGCAAGCGTTGGAGTGCTTGCATCTTTGCTCTCAAATATTTTAGTAATAAAATCCGAGTATAAAGATTCATCTTTAGAATCTAATATTTGATTTGCCTCTTCATGAAATTCAGCTGCTTCAGGAAGTGCTGCTACAAACTCAATCAGCTTCCCTTTTTTCTTTGCATTGATATTATCAGCAAGATGATCTATACGAAAACGCGCCTTACACTGCTTACAGTCAATCATAGGATCGGTAAAGTTTTCAACGTGACCGCTTGCTTCCCAAACTCGGGGATGCATTAAAATAGAAGCATCAAGCCCTTCAATATCATCGCGATAGGTAAAAAATTTCCACCATTCTTCTTTAATATTTTTAAGAAGTTCAACACCCAACGGGCCGTAATCCCAGCAACCGTTTAAGCCGCCGTAAACTTCACTTGATTGAAATACAAATCCTTTGCGTTTTGCAAGAGATACAACTTTTTCGAGAACATCATTTTTTTCAGTCTTCATAGTGATTTTGCCTAATTAAGAAAAGGTAAAAGGTGAATTGCAATGTAAGAAAAAAGGAGGGAAAAACAGGTGTCAGAATTGTGCTCCAACATTTCTGACACCATAAATTTTATTGGATTATAATTATTCCTCTGCGCGGTTCTGTAAATTCCACCTGCTTAAAATCAAATCTGCGTATATCCA
>CALKUG010000398.1 GCA_937996765.1 uncultured Ignavibacteria bacterium | reverse complement strand
CTGATTTTTCTGCAAGCAACTGCCGTTGATAATCGGGTTTTGCTGCCTCAAATGAGCGAATTGGAGGTTGAACAACTTCATCTTTTCTTCCGATAAGTTTAATTATGCTGTATCCCTCATCGGTCTTAATGATTTCACTTACTTGGTTAAGCTCAAGCTTGTTTGCCACTTCACCAATCTCATCAAACATAAAAAACGGGAAGAATCCATACTCTCCGCCTTTGGTCTTTGTCCACTCTCTTTGGTTGAATTGCTTTGCTACCTCTTCAAATGGCTTTCCAGAAGAGAGCGATTGCACCACTGTATCCATAGTCCCCGCATCTCTTACAAATATTTCAATAATATTAAGCTGAACGGGATAAACAGTTGTATCATTCATCTTTTTATGAAGTGCTTGCATTTCCTCTTCGGTAACTGCTATATCCGCAACTACTTTGTTGCGTAAAGCTTGGAACAAATAGTTCTCGCGAAACATCTTAACGGCACTTGCTACCTCGGGTTCACGGTGCAAATTCTTTGCTAAAGCATGGCGAGCAAATAATTCTTTTTCAATAAATCCTTGAATTTTACCACCGAGTTGATTAAACACTTGTTCGGGAGAGGCAGAGTAAATCTTAAAACCCTCGAAAGCCATCATAAGAACAACCTTCTTTAGCGTAAGAGGTACGCCCCCCTCAAATGTGATAAATTCTTTTTCGTTATTATCACCTAAAACCGAAAGGAGTTGGTTAATCTCGATTCCACTGAAGAACAGTTCAGCATCTATTGCAAGTTGCTCTCTTTCAATTTTTGATTTACCAATTCCATATACTGCTTCTGCAAGCAGCTTTAGGAGAGGACCCTTAACATCAACCTTTTTTCCACTGAGAAAATTTGCGATATACTCTGCATAGAGTTTGCGTTCTTTTCGAGTCTTAAGCAACTTCTCGGTTGATTTATAGAAATCATCGGTTTCGTCAGGTTTAACAATGTTTTTTCTCTTATCAGAGAGTTTAAAAATAAACCAACCTTCAGGGGATTCTAAGGGTTTAGTGTAAGCACCTGCTTTCATGGTAAAAAGTGCTTCCTCAATTTCATCGCCCATTTGTCCGTAAATAACTTGGAATGGATAAATCTGTTCTTTGCTTTCAGGGCGCGCTGCAACTATGGTATCAAAAGGAACACCTTTTCCCAAAAACTCATACAGGTTATCAATTTCTTGTTTTGTTTCACCATAGAGAAAATTCACATAAAGGTTTGTGGCATTTCTATCTAAAGCAACTTCCATTTCTTTTTTTGAAATTTTAACCTTTTCTCTGATTTCTCTTCTGAACAACAAATCGCGTGCAAACATTTTCTCGAAAGCTTCGGTCGAAATTTGAATAGCCTCAGTTGTGTCGAGTCGTTCTTCTAAAGCTTGTTGCGACCAGAGTTTCTCACCAATCAGTGTGAGTAAAAAATTCATACGTGCCTGTGGTTCGCGTCCATTAACACCCCTTCCACCAATCTGCGGGGTGAGTTCGTAACGCTCCATAAATTCATCAACAGAAATTGCAGTTGAACCAACTGTAGCTACAGTTGATTGAGCAAAAGTGGTTTGAGTGCTCAAAGCAAGAGTAAAAGTGAGCAGTAGTATGTAAAAATATAAATTCAATCTCATTATCTATATTCAATCAGTTTATGGATATTTAGACGGTATTCCGTAAATTTTTGTTTTAAATTAGAATCTTTAAATTAAGCATACTACTCGAGAGATAATAGAGAATTTTTCGCACCCGATTGTAAACTATGGCAAAGAAAAAAGAAAATAAAGAACATAACTTATCCTCCACACCCGATGTGGTTAATACCTCCAAAACCAGAGAGAAGAAAAAATACCCTTGGTTGTTTTACATAACACCTTTTGCGGCACCTGTACTATTTTTACTTCTATTAGAACTCATTCTCACCCTCAGTAATTATGGTACCTTTTACATTCCATTTACAAGGGTTCTCGAGAAGTACGACAAACATTTATTTTTTAATCCTCAGTATCCCGAAAAGTTTTTTGGCGTCACTTCCTCAACCCCGGGAACAACACCCGATCCGTTTCTTGAAGTAAAAACAGAAAATACGTATAGAGTATTTTTACTTGGAGAAAGTAGTGCGGCAGGTTGGCCCTTTGTTCCCAACGCCTCGATGTCTCGTCAATTAAAACGATTGCTCGAAATTACCTACCCCAACAAAAATATCGAAGTTATCAATCTTGGTGTAACTGCAATTAACACTTATACTATTAGAGATTTAATTCCCTCAGTTATAGAACAAAAACCCGATTTAGTTATCATCTATACGGGGCATAATGAGTTTTACGGAGTGTATGGAGTTGGTTCTTCGCAAGCTATTGGACCCATACGTGCACTTACCAATTTGAATATTGACTTACAGAAATATCGCTCTTATCAATTTCTCACTTCTTTAATATCTTCGGTAGTAGGATTTTTTGGTCCTGACGAGGGAGAGACTTCTATTGGCAACTCCACATTGATGGAGAAAATGATTGGAGAAAGCACAATTCCCCTTAACTCCGGAATGTATCGTGCCGGTATCAGTCAATTTGAAGGGAATATGCGCGATATTTTAGATGAGTTGAAAGCAAACAATATTCCCGTTATGCTCTCTACATTAGCTGCCAACTATCGCGGACTAAAACCTTTTGTTTCAACAACAGAGAATGACAATAAGGACGCAAGTGCCTTATACAAACAAGCTAATGCATTAGTCTCATCCAATCCAGATGAAGCAAAGAAGTTATTTCTTGAAGCGAAAGAATACGATGCACTTAGATTCAGGGCACCTAAGGCAATCAATACTCTCATTCGCAAATTTGGAGATGAGTATTCCTATCCTGTGGTTGATTTGGATTCTTTACTTAATAGTAAAAGTCCTTACGGCATAACGGGGAATGAACTTATGGTGGATCATTTGCACCCAACAAAAGAGGGTTACCAAATGATGGGTGAAGAATTGTATGCAACCTTAATGCGAACCCCTTATGCACCTCGTGATGGCAGAACAAACAAAACGTATGATGAAATCTACAAAGAGTTTACAACTCTCGATCCTTACACCGATCTTGACTCCACACTCGCACATCTTCGTGTAATTATTTTAACCGGCTCGTATCCTTTTGTACCAAAGGGTTCGCCAAATACATTTTTAGAAAACTGGACAAAACGGAATATTGTTGATTCACTTGCGGAAGATGTGTTCAGAAAAAATATTCCTTGGGAAGAAGGACACTTTGCCCTTTTCAGAAGACACTTTGCTGAAGGCAATACCGTAAAAGGGTTGCGCTATATTAACGCTGTTATAGCCGATAGACCAATTAACCGCGAGAATTTTTCATCAACTGCCACGTTCCTTGTTGCAAATGAACAATTTGATGCTGCAATACCTTATTTGGAAGGTATGTACAAATTGGGTCCTGATGCATTTTGTACTAAATGGCTTGGCCAAATCTCATTAAACAAAAACAATACTGCTGAGGCACTAAAGTATTTAGAAGAAAGTGTTGCATTTAGTAGTAACGATGCGCAAGTGTTCTATAATCTTGCAGGTGCATACTTCCTCAATAAACGTTATGATGAAGCTTTGGAAACTGTTAAGAAAAGTTTGCGATTAGACCCCAACGCAGTTGCCTCACAGAATTTTTACATTCAATTGAGCCGCATGCTCAAGAAACAATAAGTGACTCTTGCAAAATTTTAACTACAAAGAACATTACAAAATTGATGCATTAGAGTTCGATTATTTCGAAGAGAAATTTGGTGCAACTCTTCACGATGAAAGAAGAGTTCATGAGGTAATACTCCACTCTTTGCCCAAAGTTTATAGTTCTGTGTTAGATGTTGGATGCGGAAACGCCTGGCTCGCCGAGACATTAACTCCGAAAAGTAAAAAGGTTATTTCTTTTGATCTTTCTCATACCAATACAAAAAAGGCGCAAGATCGAATAAAAAGTGATTTCCATAAACAAACAGTTGG
>CALKUG010000397.1 GCA_937996765.1 uncultured Ignavibacteria bacterium | reverse complement strand
CATACTCGCGTGCTTTCCAGGTAAGATAGAAAGGATCTATAGGGATGCAGTGCCCCCCGAGTCCCGGACCCGGATAAAAAGGATGATATCCAAACGGTTTTGTGGATGCCGCTTCTATCACTTCCCAAACATCAATACCCATCCGTTCAAAAACAATTTTCAACTCGTTAACAAGTGCGATGTTCACGGAACGATAGATATTTTCCAACAACTTTGTTGCCTCTGCCGTGGCAGCCGAAGATACCTCGACGGTTTGCACGATAACACTTTTATAGAGTTCCGATGCAACACGCAAACATGCATTGGTTACTCCACCAACAACCTTGGGAATTGTTGCAGTATGGTAGTGCGGATTATTGGGGTCTTCTCTTTCGGGACTGTATGCAAGGAAAAAATCCTCACCGACAGTAAAATCTTCACGAGAAAAAGCAGGAAGCAAAACTTCGTCGGTTGTGCCGGGATAGGTTGTAGATTCAAGCGTAACAAGCTGACCGGGGCGTAAATACTTTTTTATCTCCTGCGCAGTGTTTACTATAAACGACATATCCGGCTCGCGATTATCGTTTAAGGGCGTTGGTACACAAATGATAATCGCATCTACTTCAGCAAGTTTTGAGAAATCCGATGTGTTGTGAAACAATCCAGAATCAACTGCTGAAATAACATCATATGAAGCAATATGTTTAATATAGCTCACTCCGCTATTAAGTGAAGTAACTTTGCGTTCATCTATATCAAATCCTATTACATTAAAGTCTTTGGCTACAAACTGTAAACCAAGCGGAAGGCCAACATAGCCAAGTCCAATAATGCCAATAGTAGCCGTTCTATTTGCTATTTTCTCAAGCAGTTGCTCTTGATAATTTTTCATATCGCGGCTTAATATCCTTTATTAAGAACTTTTTTAAAGTCTGCATCGGTCATTACTCGTACTAACTCTTCAAAAGTTGTTTGAGGGTTCCAACCAAATGTCTCTTTTGCTTTGGTAGGGTCACCGATAAGAATATCAACCTCTGTTGGGCGATAGTATTGAGGAGAAATTTTTACTACAACATCTCCTTGTTTTATCGTTTTACCGTTGGGATTATACTTTTTACTAAATTCCAACATTGCTTCGGTATTAGCAAGATGTTCGGGGAATTTAATAGTTTCGACTTTTGCAACTTCGTTTTCTTCTTTGCCTTCCCAGGCTAATGTTACACCAAGATAGGCAAAAGTTTTTTCAACAAACTCACGTACAGTATGGGTTTCGCCTGTTGCAATTACAAAATCATCGGGCTTATCGAGTTGCAAAATTTTCCACATCGCTTCGGTATATTCAGGAGCGTAGCCCCAGTCACGTTTAGCATCCATATTACCCAAAACAAGTACATCCTGTAACCCGAGCAATATTCTTGAGGCAGCACGTGTTACTTTACGCGTAACAAATGTTTCTCCGCGACGAGGTGACTCGTGGTTAAACAGTATTCCGTTGCAAGCATACAAGTTGTACGCTTCGCGATAATTAACAATTATCCAATATCCGTAGAGCTTTGCTACACCGTAGGGTGAGCGAGGATAAAACGGCGTTTTTTCAGACTGTGGAATTTCCTGCACTTTGCCATAGAGCTCACTTGTAGAAGCTTGGTAAAATCTTGTTTCGCGTTCGA
>CALKUG010000396.1 GCA_937996765.1 uncultured Ignavibacteria bacterium | reverse complement strand
TTGGAAGTTAGTTTTTTTTGACTTTATCTTTGCAGAGGAAATTTTGAGAATGGGGTTGGGAGTATGGAGATGGGAGTTTGGAGTTTAGAATTGATAAGAAAGTTTAATAAGTATAAAAAATAGAATATGTGTTATTCAAATCAAATAGAGCGTAAAAATAGTTTTCATCCAAGTGTGGAGTTTGGAGATAGCAATAAACAGGTGCATAAGTATAGGTCTTTGGGATAGTATATTCCCTTGTGATGATACGAAGCACCTTTGATGAGGTGCTTTTTTTATGTCTAAATTTTAAACACAGATTAAAAAAAATTGAATAATTGGAAAAATTAAATCTGTTTAAATCAGTCCAATCCGTGGCAATAAAAAGAACGCGGATCCTGATAGTTATCGGGACGAATTTTTGAAAGATAAAAAAATGATTTTGTAGCTCAACGGTAGAGCAATGGGCTGTTAACCCGGAGGTTGAAGGTTCAACTCCTTCCAAAATCGCATGAAGTTCTGTAGAAAGGAACAGGCTTATTGGGGTTACTGGCTAACCTTCCCGACTGTCTCTCGGGAGAAACGAGTTCGATTCTCGTATAAGCCGCAAAATTGGAGAGTAGGTCAACTATTGGTTCGTTGCGTCTGACTGCTAATCAGATTCACATTCGTGTGGTGAAGGTTCGATTCCTTTGCTCTCCGCTGATGGTGTTTTTAGTTTATTTGGTAAAACGGCTGATTGTGGTTCAGCAAAACAGGGTTCTTCCGATGCTTCGGAACGAAAACACCCAAAGCTCTGTTCGAATAACGGTTAGTTCACTCGGCTTTCTACCGAGAGATAAGGGTTCGATTCCCTTACAGAGTACAAAATGGGAATAGTGGTGTACAAGGTGTTGCACGTTAGTTTGAAGCACTAAAGGTATTTGTTCGATTCAAATCTATTCCGCAAGTTGATGTTTAATTTAAATAAGTAATGTGATGAGACCAGACATTTTAAAACGGTTTTTAACCAACACCGATGAAACAGGTAGATTTTTAATGAAGTCTAGGATTACCGGTATCATCTATTTTGTGGAACCCATCTATAATGGTAAAACGCCTAAATGGGGTGATGTAGATCCGGCCACCAAGCAAATCACGGGTA
>CALKUG010000395.1 GCA_937996765.1 uncultured Ignavibacteria bacterium | reverse complement strand
GTGAAACCACCACCCTCCAATTTCTTCAAAAGCAGGTTAAACGTAAAAATCTCTACAGTGTGCTTGCGAAATTAGAATCGGAAGGATTTGTTACGTTACTGAGCGAGATGCAACAGGCAAAAGCCCACGACAAAATGCTCAAGCATATTTCACTCACGGGGGAAAAAGTATCCTTAGAGGATTATTTATCGCAAATCGAAAAAAAAGCCCCCAAACAAGCTGCTATTCTTAAAGTATTGATTGAGTCAGATGATGCCGAATTGCCAATGCAAGAGGTAATAGTTATGGCGGACTCAAACGCAGGGGCGGTATCTGCTCTCGAAAAAAAGGGGTTGGTAAAAACATTTGAAAAAAAGGTAGAGCGGGTTTATTCGAATTCTATTGCGGTCAGTAATTCCCCCATCACACTTACAGAAGAACAACAAATTGCAGTAGATACGGTTGCACCAAGTATTGAATCCAAAGGGTTCGCTCCATTTTTATTATACGGTGTTACCGGTAGCGGCAAAACTCAAGTATATATCGAACTTATTAAGAAGTGTATTGCGCAAGGCAAAACCGCAATACTGCTGGTTCCGGAGATTTCATTAACCCCACAAATGACATCGCGCTTAGTGAAAAACTTTGGAGCAGATGTTGAAGTTCTGCATAGTGCAATGAGTGCCGGTGAGCGATATGATGCATGGATGCGGATAGCCGCGGGTAAAACCGCTGTGGTAACGGGTCCTCGTTCGGCGTTGTTTGCACCTCTTACTTCGGTTGGCCTTATCATTGTTGATGAAGAACACGATAGCAGTTATAAACAAACTGATAAAAACCCACGATATCAAGCACGAGATGCTGCGGTAATGAAAGCGGCTTTGCTTAAGTGTCCTATTGTTTTGGGTTCGGCTACTCCTTCAATCGAAACAATGTATAATGCTAAAAGCGGTAAATACAAACTGCTATCACTTACCAAAAGAATTGATGGTGCCGAAATGCCCGCAATGCGTTTGGTTGATATGCGCAACGAACGCGGAAAAAATAGTGTAGAAACAATTTTTTCAAAAGCATTGATAGATGCGGTTCAACAGCGTGCTGAAAAAAACGAGGGTAGTATTCTTTTGCAAAATCGTCGCGGTTTTGCTAACAATGTCTATTGTGCCGAATGCGGAGAAATCGAAAAATGTGAAAACTGCTCGGTTAACCTTGTGCATCATATCAGTAAAAATGTTCTACGCTGTCACTATTGCGGATTCTCAAAACCCGCTCCGCGTGTGTGCTCGCATTGTAAATCACCTCATTTGAAGTACTACGGTTCGGGAACCGAACGTGTTGAAGATGAACTCGGATATTATTTGAACAATGTTTCGATTGCGAGAATTGATTCGGATATTGCCGAAAAAAAAGGACAAATAGGTGATCTCTTCCGCAAATTTGAAAATCATGAAATCGATGTGTTGGTGGGTACTCAGATTGTAGCCAAAGGATTAGATTTCCCCCATGTTACTTTAGTGGGTGTGGTTTCTGCAGAAACAACATTATGGATGCCTGATTATCGTGCTGATGAACGCACGTTTCAGTTATTGTTGCAGGTTGCAGGACGTGCAGGAAGAAGTGATAAACCCGGACTCGTTCTCATTCAAACCGAAAACTCGGCACACCCCTTACTGCAATTAGTGCTTGGTGGTGATTACGATGAATTTTATAAACGCGAGATTACAAAGAGACAAGAACACGATTACCCCCCATTTACTACTTTGTGCCTTATTGAGTGTTCGCATAAGGATGAGGGCAAATCAAAATCGGCAATCACACAGTTGTATAATACGCTTGTGAGTAAAAAAAGTCCGGTGATAATATCTGCTCCTCAACCAGCTGTGTTGAGTAAGTTACGGGGCGAATATCGTTATCAGATTATGGTGCGAAGTAGTAGAATAGCCGACCCTTCAGGCGCAGTATTACGCAAGGTTGTTAATGATTCCATCGAAGAGTTTAATCAAAACTTTGAGGGTAGCGAACTAACTCTTATCGCTGATGTAAATCCCGGTTCTGTTCTTTAACCCTACCTTTAAATGAACTCATACTTGTAGTAACTCCCATTACTACCATAAGCCATTGAAAGAGAACGTCGGGTAGAAGTCCTCGTAAACGAATGGTAAGATTAAGTGTGCGGGGACGCTTTATGCAGAACTTCCCTTTTATAAGAGCCGAATTCACAATTGCTTTAGCAATAACATCGTGGTCTTTTACCAAAGGGATAATAAGATTCCCTAAAAATCCGAGTTTTGCTCCTTCAAACATTCCTGTAGCAATATAACCCGGATGGATGGAAGAGAACTTTACACCGCGCTTTCCAGATTCCCACGCTTCGAGTCGTAATGATTCAGTAAATCCCCATACCGCCCATTTGCTTGCTGCATATACCGCTAAGCCGGGCACACCTATGAAAGATGATGCGCTTGAGATGTTTACAATGTGTCCTGAATTATTCGCGTACATCTTTGGTAAAAAAGCTTTGGTTACATACATCACGGAGTTAAAATTTACGTCCATGGTCTTTTCCCAGATTAATTCATCGCGTTCTAAGAAATTTCCATCTTGCACATAGCCGGCATTATTAACCACAATATCAATCATTCCGTGTCTTGTAATTAACCCTTGGGCAAGTTCTTCGATCAGAATTTTATCGGTAACATCACAGACTTGCGATTCAACCTCTCCAAATTCTCGGAGCTCCTTCACGGCAGAGGATAAAGCTTCGGAATTTAAATCCCACAAAATAACCGTAGCACCTTCGTCAAGTAATCTTTTTGCGGTCGCAAAACCAATTCCCATTGCACCACCCGTAATGAGTGCAACTTTACCTTCTAAATTCATAGTGTTGCCTTACCTTCTGTTTGATTCTTTTGTTCTTTTATTCTGTAGAGTTGCCACCAAGGTGTTCCCGGCGACTCGTGGTGCTCTGTGTGATACCCAAAAAAGTAACAACTTACCATCGCCAACAGATGATTCATTTTCATGGAACGTGAGTTATGTGGCTTCATTTCCTCGGTATGCGGTTTACGGTGTGGCAGATAGGTGCCAAAATAGAAAAGTTGAATTGTACCCAATAACGAGGGAACAACCCAAAATGTAATAACTGATTTCTCAGGGAATGCGAGAATAAGCACATTAAAAGTAATTGCCATAATAATCAGTTGCAGTATGGTGGTGTATCGTACCATAAAAAGAAAAAGCCACACAAAAAAGTTTTGTGATTTTACCGAGTAATCAGGATCTGCTTCCGACCCGGGGAAGCGATGATGATCAACATGATTTTTAATGAGCCGCTTGTATGAAAGTCCTGCAAACAAAAAACAAGCAAGGGTTCCAATCACTCTGTTAACAGTTCTATTACGTGAAACAGTTGCGTGCATAGCATCATGAGCAGTTATAAAAAGTCCTGTAAATAAGTATGCCTGGAAAAGTATGTGAAACCATGTTAAGGGTGAAGTGAAATTAACCGGTACATAAATCAGTATGGCTAAAAGATGTGTAGCCCAGGCAACAATAACAGTTGTAGCAATTAATACACCCTTCATTTTTTAACCTAAAAAAGCATTAAGGAGAATGAAGAAAATAAACTGCACAAAGAAATAAAACGAAACAAGAGCTTTGTTAAATTTGATTTCAAAATGAAAAAACGCAAAAGCCGAAACAAAAGCAATGGTAAACCAAGCAGTATAGTTTTGCAGAGGTATTACACCACCACTCCACATCCAATAATCTAATTGCATGGCAACGGGTTCAAGGAAAACATCAAAGCCAAGTGCAAGAACCGCAACCATAAATGCTGCCAATAACGGTTTTTCGGGAAACGCATCTTGTACAATGCCAATTGCACCGAGAATTATGATTGTCCAGTTAAAACCAATGATAATAGGTACATCTAATAATTTTCTTCCTAAAACGTCGCCATATTCGTAAGCACCAAACACCATTCCCGTATGCACGCCAACAACTTCAAGCACAAATGTGGCAATAAAAGTTATTGAGAGCCAATAAATAAGGGGTCTATTGAGATCGGAGATAGTGTTAAAGAGAATTAATCCGCCAAACAAAAAAAGTGTTAGCGGAGTGAGTAATTTCATAATAGGTAGTGTAAAGGGCAATGCATGCCCAATAACGCCCACCGAGAAAATCACTACCAATATAATGCGTAGTGCTGTGTTGGAGGGTGCAGTAATTATAACGTTCTCCCCTTCCACTGAACTTTTTTCTGTTCGTTTACAATCAATGAATTAATTCCTATAAAAACCATAATAACCATTTGAACCGGGTGTAATGCAATCTCAAGTAAAACCGGTTGTTTGCCAACAATGGCAATAAAAACACGAGATAATACTATAAGCAATATAGCATAGAGATAGCGTAAATCGAAGAAAACCGCAATAAACGGCAACCCATAAACCACAAACAAAAAGAGCAGTAATAGTGTAAATTGATTTGCGGATATGCCAAATCCCGGGTAGAAGTTTTTTGAAAACCCATTGTAGGCACTTTTATAGTCTGGGTACATTTCGCAAAATATTGCATCGCCACCAACAGCGGTCATAATTCTATTACCTGAGCGCTTTACTTTTCTTGCCAGTTCCATATCCTCTACTACCGCATTCCGTACTCCGCTATGCCCACCAATTGCATCATACACCTCGCGATTAAAGATAATAAACTGACCATTTGCGGCAACAAAAGAATTACGGGCAGAAGTAAACACTTTTTTTAGCGGCAGGAAATTTAAGAGTAGCCATTTCATCAATGGAGTTACTAAGCGCGAGCCAAATGAGGGAATATGTTGCGTTGGGAATACGGAGAACATACCCAGTTTGTCTTCCGACATTTGTATAAAACTATGTTGCAGTGCATGGGGAGCTAATGTAACATCGGCATCTATAAAAACAAGAAACTCCGAGTCTGCTACTTGAGAGCCCTGATGACAAGCGTAGTTTTTCCCCAGCCATAAAGCCGGCAACTTTGCACCTTGAATCAATTGAATTGTGGGGTTCTGTTTTGCAAAATGTTCCACGATCTCAACGGTTTTGTCGGTGGAGTTATCATTCACAACAATGATTTCGCTTGGGCGAAGGGTTTGTTGCTCAAGCGATTGCAACAACTTTGGTAATGTTGTTTCTTCGTTACGAGCGGGAATAATTACTGCGAAAGTTGGAAATACCTGCGAGGCGCTTATTCCTGAAGAAATGCTCACCTTTGGCGCAGTTAGCAAATTGTAAAATGCAACCAACAATGTTGTAAATGCAAATCCGGTGATAGTAATAACTGCAAGGGTATAAATATCAAAATATGCTACCAAATTTTCCAAGCGAACTCCTTTTTTACGGAAGCTTCGTTAAGCAATCTGATATTTTCAGTAAAGAGATTGATATATTCAGTAAAGTTGCGTACAAGAATTTCGGGTTCCATTGGGGATCCAAATCTCACATACAAATCAGGGTGCTGTTGGTTATCGTATTGTATCTTAAAGCCAACGGGAAGAACAACAGTTCCTTTTTCGTTTCCCTTTACCATTGAGGCAATACCGTTTTTGAGAGTGAGTTCGGGTTTATCGTAAGGTTCAATTTCCCCTTGAGGATACACCACAAGCAAATTAGAATTATCGGAAAGGACTTTGCGAGAGTACTTTATGCTCTCAATCATAGAACTTGTTTTTTGGAGATTAATTGAAAAACAACCAAGATACTTGAAGAAAAAATATTGCTCCAATTGGTCTTCAAGCATCAACAAGTTAAACTGCTTGTTTGGCAAGAATCGGCGCGATACAGCATCAATAAAAAATCCATCCCACCACGAAAAATGATTGGGCGTTAATAAAACAGATTTGTTTGGTGAGAGATTGGGAAATTCATTAACAGCATAAAAAGAAGTAAAACTCTTTTTTAACAAATGCTCGATGTAGGGATTAAAAATCGCTCGTGCTAACCGCGAGGGTTTTGGGTGTATCATTCTGCCACCTTGTATTTCTCAATAAGCTCGGCAGTTATTTTCCCCGAAAGTAATACAAGCGGAATGCCACCACCGGGGTGTGCACTTCCTCCGGTAAAGTAAAGACCCTTGTAATGCTTTGAGCGGTTGTGTTGCCGCATAAAAGCCGCATTGCGAGAATTGGATGAAATACCGTAGATGCTGCCAAACTTGCTATTCGTGTTTTTTTCTATATCGGCTGGTGTCATTATGTGTTCTTCTGTTACCAAATTCTCTATTGAAATAGCAAGAGCTGAATTTATTTTTTTCTGAATGTTCTTTCTCACCGTAGAAATATCAATCTCTGATTTCAAAACATTGGTGTTGGGTACATTAATCATAACAAACCAATTTTCGGTGTTCTCGTCGGCATCGCCTGGTTCAAACTTTGATGAAATGTAAATATAAACAGTTGGGTCGTGATACAATTCACCGCGCTCAAAAAGAAAAGAGAATTCTTCTTTATAGTGAGATGTAAACAATATGTTGTGAGCTTCAAGTTCAGGGCGTTTGCCTTTAACACTCCAATAAAATACTAATGCAGATGTTGAGGGCTCAAGTTTTTTATAGCGTTTGGCATCAGGCGAAACCGAATCATTGAGCAGTTTGTCGTAAGTGAAATATACATCTGCATTCGAGACTACTTTTTCAAAGGAGTGGTGTTGTGAGTTGGCACTAATGCCGGTTACTCTGTTACCGAGAGTGTCAATACGTTGCACTGTAGAATTAAAAACAAACTGAACACCTTTTTTTAGTGCGAGTTGTTCTAATCCTTCTGCAATCGCCCTTACTCCACCTTTGGCGGAATAAGCTCCCAAACCGTACTCAACATGCTGTATAATGTTTAGTGTTGCAGGCACCTTGTACGGACTCGAACCATTATACGTGGCATAACGATTAAACAACTGAATTGTTTTCTCATCCTCAAAAAACGTGCGGTTGGCTTTATCCATTGTTCTGAAAACATCCAAGCCACTAAAATTCAAAAGGGTTTTAATAGCATTGGTATTTGTGAACGTTGAGATCTCACCAAAACTTTTGCCAAGAAACAAATCGCTTGAAAGGTTGTAAATATTTTTGCAATAGTTTAGATAATTAAGGATTTGGTCTTTGCTATCGAGTGTTGTTTTTTCAATTTCTTCCGCAAAGAGTGCAGGTGAATTGAAGCCGTTTATAATGGTGCCATCGGGGTAAAAATACTTACAGATAACAGGTAGCTTGATAAGGGAAATATAGTCGGAGATGTTTTCTTGAACATCGGTAAACAACTCTTCGAGAACGTGTATCATGGTTATGAGCGAAGGACCTGTATCGAAACGACAATTACCGAGAGTTAGGGTTCCTGCTTTCCCACCACTGGTAGATGATTGTTCAAAAACGGTAACATCGTATCCTTTGTGAGCAAGCCGAATTGCCACCGAGAGTCCGCCGAGTCCCGCTCCGATAACACCAACCTTCATACTACAAGCCAAGCTTCTTTTTAAAGAGCAGGTAAAAGTAAAGCCAGAACGAGATCATGGAAAAAGAATAAAAGAAGTCTTCCATAGGAATGGTTATAAATCGCACGCCCCAAATTGCCTTATCCGAGTAAAACACAATGGGAGGAGCGGTAAGAATATAATTCACCACCAAAAACGGTATGTATGTGGCAGCAAGAAAAATGTAATAGTTCCGTGAATACAGTAAAGGAGAGCGGACTATTAATGCAAGAATCAAAAATCCTGCCGAAAACAATAACACAGTGTAAGTGTAATACTGACTGCTAAACAACACAGCGGAAAGAATTAATACTATTATTACCGCAACAAAAACGTATTTAGGAACAAACACCTTTTTATCGGGCACATAGAGAATAAGCGTTTCGTACAAAAATATAATTGAGTAGGGTACTGAAACAAAAAATAAAATTTCTTCAATAGGAAGCCCAACTAAGTAGTGACCCATCAAGTATTCGGGCGAGAATCCCCAATCTCCGCGATAGGTAGCAATGGCATCCCAAATAATAAAAGAAGTGCTTACAATAGCTAAAGAAAGTGCAAGTGCGGGTAGTTTTTTATAAAATGCTATTTTACTTTCAAACGAAAGTAAAAGGGGGAAAATGATAATTGCAATATTGAGTAATAAATATTCGCTCATTGGAGCGTCCCTTATTCATTGTGAGTATTTAGGGGAGTAAGTTGTAAATTTCGCGAAGTTTCGTGTTCTGTTGCTCAGTAAGGCGTTCGGTATCAATAACAAAATCGAGCATACCTTTTTGCAACTTAGCATCAACCACTGTATAGTTTTTTTGAAGTAATAGTTCGTAAAGCTTTTTAACATCGGCTTCGGTTTCTTCTGAGTAACCAAGTATTGAGGGAAGATGATGCAGAATAGAAAAACGTAAAAAACGTACTTCTAAGTCATTGGGGAATTTTTTAATAACATCATCAATTTTTGCCATTCCCTGGTGCAAATATTTTAGTTTGTTAACGGGGTTCCACGCATGTTTGCCAATAAGAGTCTCGGCAGCTCCGTAATACGCAACAAAAAAAGGCGAATTACTTTCAAGCTCTTTTTTAAACTCGGTGTTTAAACGAGCAATAAACTTATCGTTAGCATCTTCATCCTCAATAGAACTGTAGAAATCTTTTCTAACAGATTCTCTAACTGCTGTTGATGGAAAAGCAGTTTGTGGATTTCCGGTGTTGCTGCTTTCAGCTAACATAATGGAGGAAAAAACGAGTAGAGTGAGTATGGTTTTTAATGAGCTTAGCATGTCTTGAGAATTTTAACATCAATAATAGATTTTAACAGGAGCACAAGTTTTTTAACATTAGAAACTCTAACTCTCTTTGTTAACAACACCGATACTTTTTTGCTTTTAATGGTAGTGAAAAGACGGTAATAATACATATAAGCCGAATAGACACCAAGACGCACGCCATCCGGTAAACGCTTAATTCCTTCAAGTGATTTGTCAAACTCAGATTCTATTGTTTCTTCAAGCAATTTTTTGTTACCGTCGTTAATCTCAACGTGTTTATCTATACCGGGAAGATAGATTCTCCCACGCTCCTCTAAATCTGATTTTATATCACGTAAAAAATTCACTTTTTGGAAAGCTGAACCTAATGCACGTGCAGCATCTTCCAATGAAAAATAGGATTTATCATCACCATTTACAAACACACGCAAGCACATTAATCCAACAACCTCAGCCGAGCCAAAAATATATTTGTCGTAGGTAGCGGGGTCGTAGCTGCTGTTGTACAAATCCATTTCCATACTATCCAAAAATGCGGTGATGTGTGAGTGGCTAATGTTGTACTTGTTCACAACCTCGGCAAATGATTGAATAATAGGATTGAGGGATATACCTTCTTCAATTGCTACAAAGGTTTCGTTGCGAAAACGTTGGAGCAATGTTTTTTTATCGAACTGATGAAACGAATCCACTATTTCATCAGCAAAACGGACATATCCGTAAACTGCATAGATTGGGTCGCGGAACTCAGGTGCAAAAGCTCTGATACCGAGAGAGAACGACGTGCTGTAAATCTTGGTAACAACCTCGCTTGCCTTATAGCAAGCATAGCTATACAATTCCATATTCTTTTCCTAACCTTTCCATAATCAATCGGGAGCTTATCACAACCATAGGAAGGCCGGTTCCCGGTGTTGTTGAAGCGCCTACGTAGTACAAGTTATCAAGCTGTTCATCTTTATTCTTTGGTCTAAATGCCCCTACCTGATCCATATCGTGTGCTAACCCGAGTCCTGAACCTTTGTAGAGGTTAAAAGTTTTTGCCCAATCTATTGGGTCTAATATTTTTTGTGTAACAATATTCGCAGAAATATCGTAACCGCAGCGTTCCGATAAATCGTCAATAATGTTATTTGCGAGTTCTTCTCTATCTGCCCAATCCGGTTTGAATCTTAAATCGGGCACAGGACATAAAATAAAAATATTTTCGTGACCTTCAGGTGCGCACGAGGGAGTAGATTTTGATGATACGTTCACATAATAATACGGTTTCTGCGGAGAAATCGAAGAGGTGAAAATGGTATCTGCATATCCACGGAAGTTGCTTCCAAGAAAATAATTGTGATGCATTAACGTTGGTATATTGCCTTTAACACCAAGGTAGATGGTGAAAGGTGCTAAAGTCCAATGCATTTTATCAAGTTTTTCTTCGGTAAAATTTTTCCGTTTTAATATCTGTCCTCTGAACGAAGCGGCATCTGAGTTGGAAATAAAAATATCGGCTTTCCACTCTTTGCCGTTTTGGTCTGTTACTGAGGTAACTTTGCCACCATTTTCGTTTACTTTTACAATCTCAGTATTAAAAGCAAACTCCACTTTGCGCTCTGCAAGTAATTTCATTAGCGCTTCAACAAGCGCATACATTCCGCCTTCAACTTTCCAGTATCCGTTATGCCTCATTTCAGTGTAGTTGAGTAACGAGTAAACCGATGGGGTTTGGAACGGGGTGGAACCCAAAAAGAAAGCAACTAACGAGAAAATAACTCTCACTTCTTCCGATGAGAATGTACGTTCTACTTCGCTCCACATTGTCCTAAACAAATACGGGAGATGCTTGAGCGGCACACCTGTGAGTTTTAATATATACTGGAGCTTGGAATCAAAATTTGATTTAACAACCTTATCTTCGGTATCGTGGAAAAACTCACCGGCACGTTTTAAGTATGCATCGGCTTTTTTTGCAAGATCGGGTTCAAGGGGAGCAAATTCTTCTTCAAGTTTTTTTAAGTCCTTAAATATTCTGAAAGGACGTTTATGCTGAGCAAAAAACACTTGATAAATGGGGTCTAATTCTTGCAAGTTCACCGGCATTTGATTAATGCCGCAGGATTTAAACAACTCTTCGAGCTCATAAGTCATACTCATAAACGAAGGACCAACATCGAAGGTAAATCCGTCCATTTTGAGTTGATTTAAACGGCCGCCTGGTGTGCTATGTTTTTCGAGCACAGTTACTTTATGACCTTTGGAAGAAAGTCGTAAAGCCATCGAAAGACCACCAAGGCCACTGCCAATAATTACAAATTCTTTTTTCATTGAAAATAAATGTTTAGTGAGATAGAAGAATAGTTAGTTATTAGTATCAACCTAAATAAGGGGTTTAAAGTTTCGGTTTGTTAGGCAAAACAACTTATTTGTTGGTACGGAGTAGGTGTTGTACTGCATTTGCCGCACCCATGGCAACAGAAACGGTGCCCTGTCCCGGGAAAACGGAATCGCCTACGAGATAGAGATTTCTGAATGGTGTGGCATTTGGAGTCATAAAAATGAGCGGTGAACGAATGGAATGAGGAATGCCTCCTACTAATCCATTGTGCCTTTTAGTGTAAAATTGGAATGTTTTAGGGGTTCCTGCCATTAAATACAGGATTTCTTTTCCAACGGCCTTTGGAAAAGCATTGTAAAATGCGTTCATAATAAACTGAGTGGTTTTATTTTTCATCTCGTTGTAAGTGTTATCATCAACATTCCAGTATGAAGGCCGAGTATGCAAGGAGATGGTAACGGTTCGCCATCCTATAGGGGCTTTAAGTTGGTCGTCGGACATCGAAAAAGACACAAAAAACGCTTGCGAATTGCAATGAGGTGCAATGGAAGGGGTGTGGATTTGAAAATACGTTGTGGGTAAATCTTCAAAATCTTCGATAGCGAAATTGAGTGTAAATGCTCCCCAGGGCTCGACTTTTTCGGGTTTTATGGAGTCAAAATATTTTTTAACAGCCCCATTCGTGAGAGTTTTCATATTCCAGGTAGGGATGTTGGAGACAATACCTTTCCCTGCAAACACACTACCTCGTTTTGTGGTAACTTCGTAACCGTTGTTTGTTGCGGTTATTCCCGCTACTTCTTGTTTAGTATGAATTTTACCACCGTGGTTTTTGATGTAGTTTGCGAGGTCAAGTGCCGGGGCAGACATTCCGCCATAGGGGTAAAAAGTTTCGGAAGGATAGGTTAATCCCATTGCGGCGGTTAACAATGGGGTATCTTTGGCGGTGTTTTGTGCGGTTATGAACAACTGGTTTTCAATAAACCTTCTAAACACATCGTTTTTATCCACTTTGTGCTTTTTCATAAACGAGGTGAATGAAGTAATCACCGCAAAAAGTAGCGGTGTTGCTTTAAGGTTCTCGATAGAAATTAATGATAAGTAGTCGCCAAGTGATGTTGGTGGTATTCGATTATCCTTACGGATAATTTTGTACGCTTTATCTGCGAGAGTGTAGAGCTCATTCCAAAAGGGTATTTGTTGTTTGTCGTTAAAAACTTCGGCTGCATACGCTATCCACTTTTCACGGTCGGCATGTCGGGTTATGGTGAGGTCGTCAATTTTAACAATAAGTCCGGGGTCAACTTGTTTAACTTTTGGGCTTATATCAAGTTCGTGAAAGATATTATAGAGGGGTTGACCCACATTAAAACCGCTAAGAGTTGTGGCGCCAACATCGAATAAAAAATCTTTTCTTTTAAAATACCCTGCGCAACCCCCGAGGGTTGAGTGTGATTCTAACAGTGTAACATTGTAGCCGTGCTTTAAAAGGAGTGCGGCGGCCGTTAGGCCGCCGTACCCTGCACCCATTACAATAAATTCGTCTCCTGCTGTCATCGTTTTCTTAGTATATTCATAATTTACGGAGCCAATACAAAGGTGTCTGATTATACAACTGAATGTAGCTTTTGTTTAGTTCCCACAGCTAAATAATTTTTACTAAAACTAACAGTTTGTTACTTTTGTTGTAAGGTTAGGAAAATAAAGGATACCCAACAGTGAAACTCGCAACCTTGTGTTATGTTAAAGATACATTCAACAAAACCACACTAATGTTACATCGTGTTAAAAAACAAAATGATTACCACGAAGGGAAATGGAACGGACTCGGCGGAAAGTTCGAGCCGGGCGAGGGTCCCGAGCAATGTTGCATACGTGAGGTAGAAGAAGAATCGGGCTTGCAGGTAATTCGTCCCATTATGCGAGGTATGATAACTTTCCCGCTCTTCGATGGCAAAGATGATTGGTATGTGTTTTTGTTTGTGATACCCGAATGGCGCGGAAATCTTATCGAATCACCCGAAGGGAATTTGCAATGGATTCCCGATGATGAATTGCTTAATCTCAACCTTTGGGATGGTGATAAGATTTTTATTCCTTGGTTGGAAAAAGAGGAATTTTTTAGTGCTGTTTTTAATTACGAAAATGGCCAGTTTAAAGATTACACAGTAAGTTTTTATTAAGATATTTTTTGAGATGTATAATAAAGCATGAAAAAAGCGTTACTTCTTCTCCTCTGTATTACTTTTGTTCTCACTGGGCAAAAGGTGAGCAAAACCTCCGAGGGTGAACTCTATCTTCAGGGAGAGATAATCATCAAACTAAAATCAGGTAATTCACCTGGAAGCCAAGAATTTCAAGATTACCTTTCAACACTAAAAGTAACATCACTTAAATACACTACTTTGTCATCAACTGAAACCCAAAGAGATCTTCAACCCGAGTACCTTATGGTGTCGTATTCTGCTGATGTTGATGCTGTTGTGATATGTAACGATTTACAAAAAAAACGTTTAGTGGATTGGGCGGAGCCAAGGTATATTTATGAGCCGCAACTGGTTCCGGATGACCCATCGTACGCATCACAGTGGTATTTACAGACCATAAAAGCCGAGCCCGCTTGGGAGAAAACTCAAGGCGATTCTTCGGTTATTATTGCAATTATAGATACCGGTGTGGATTATCTTCACCCCGATTTATTTGATAATGTTTGGATTAATTTTAAAGAGAATGTTGGAACCGATGGCGTGGATGACGATGGCAACGGCTATGTTGATGATTTGGTGGGATGGGATTTTGGCGGAGTTAATGGTGTAGCCGATGGAAATCCCGATGAAGATAGACCCGATCACGGAACGTTTGTTGCCGGGTTAGCCGCAGCTGTTTCTAACAACAACATTGGCATCGCTTCGATTGGGTATAATGTATCGTTTATGGCGGTTAAAACCTCACGAGATGATATCAGATCCTCGAGCGGTTCAAATCCCCCTTATATAGTGTATGGATTTGAAGGAATTAAATATGCTGCGGATAACGGTGCAAAGGTAATCAACTGTAGTTGGGGTGGAACAACTAAAAGTCGTTGGGGTGAAGAGGTTATTAATTATGCCATACAAAAAGGAGCTGTGGTAGTTGCTGCTGCGGGTAATAGTAGTAACAACAAATTGTTTTATCCTGCATCGTATCACGGAGTGTATTCGGTTGCGGCAACTAACTCATCCAATGCCAGAGCATCATTCTCAAACTTTTCGTACTCCGTGGATTTCGCTGCTCCCGGCGAAAATATTATGAGTACGTGGAAAGGTGGGGGATATATAACCACAAGCGGAACTAGTGCCTCCTCTCCGATTGCTGCCGGACTAATAGCATTGGTTTTGAGCTACGACACAACACTTAACTCCATACAAGCAGCGGAATTGGTGCGCATCAATCCAACGCCCAATGAAAACAATTATGAATCTCAAACCAAAAATCAAATGGGCACGGGAATCATCAACGCGGAAAGGGCCATAAATAAGATTAAAAAAGTGGCAGTGCGCACAAAACTCAAGAGTTCAGAAACCTACATTCTTTCCGGTGCATATATGACCTACCCAACATTGGTGCTTACCAATTACTTCAAAAACGAGAAGAGCGTTAGGATTGAAGTCACCTCGCTGAACAACCGGGATAGAGTGCGTATGGGAGATATCGAATTACCGTTCTCCGATTCCTTAAGTACATATACGTGGTCACACAATAGTTTTTATATCGAATCTTTTAATGAGGGTAGCGATTATTTTGAGGTGTTACTAATAATACTGTACATCTCGGGCACGGATTCAACAAGCGAGTACCTCCTGTTTGATGCAAATAAAAGCTACGCAACTATGGCCCACAACGAACTTACAATGGGTGTTGGCGGTGATGGAACGCTTGGCTGGTCAGACTACCCCGCTAACACACGCGGTGGTGGTTTTTTGATAAAGGATGACGGCGGCTACCTGTATGAATCAGGTTTGATAGTAACCATTGATTCGGTGCTGTACGATAATCTCAGAGGCGAAGATAAGAGTATAAAAAACACTACCATTACGCAGTTAAGCTCACCGCACGTTAGTGAAATAGAAGGCGGTAAAAAAATTAATCACGTATTTGGTGCTAAGATTAACGATAACCCTAAGATCGTAATACATCGTGATGTAATGGGATATTCTACGGATTCGTTGAAACGTTCGATAATAATGTTATATACCATAGAGAATTATGAAAATGTGGATCACGTTGTGCGCATCGCATCAATGTTTGATTGGGATATTTCGGAGTTTGCAGATCAGGATTCGGCGGTGTTTTTATCTGATATAAATGGTTTTATTAGTTATTCGAAATCGTATAAGTTGACACCCTATATTGGGGTTGCTATGGTTGGCGATGGTGATTTCAAAGCAACAGCCATACTGAACAATGGTTTGGATGGTACAGTGAACATCAGCGATGGTTTTTCGATTGCTGAAAAGCGAAAAGTTATAAACGGCGAGTTACCGGTGGGTTCAACGTTTGTGGGTGATTTATCTTCGTTTTATGTTACACCCGAAATTAAACTACAACCAAAAGCGAAGCACCAATTTGGTATGGTGATTAGTGCAGATTATACTCAGAACGGAGCGTATGCACAGTTAATTTCAGCAAAAAATACCTTGGAGAATTTATTGTACGTCTCAAACGAGAACGTTGAAGATGTGCCGATTCAATTTGGGTTAGAACAAAATTATCCCAATCCTTTTAATCCAAGTACCACCATTGAGTATAGCGTTCCCGCAACAGGATTGGTTGAATTAAAGATATATTCGATATTAGGCGAAGAGATAGCAGTTTTAGTAAATGAAACACAACCCGCAGGCAAATACCGTATTTTATTTAATGCACAAAACTTACCAAGCGGAGTGTATTTCTACAAAATAGTTGTTGGAGATTTCAGTTCCGTTCGCAAAATGGCGTTTGTGAAGTAAGAATTAAAACAAGAATTAAAACAAGAATTAAAACAAGAATTAAAACAAGAATT
>CALKUG010000394.1 GCA_937996765.1 uncultured Ignavibacteria bacterium | reverse complement strand
GGCAAAAAATAATAATGGCAGTACCAACAGCACTGCCACTAAAAAACCCATTTTTCGCGTTATTGCAATCAACGACTGCTTACCATCTCTTTAGCTTTAGAGAAGAGTCCTAATGCGGTCTTTATTTCATTATCTTGTTTAAGGATAACGGAATACCAACCATCATTTTTCCAATAATTTCTTGCTATTGTTGCTTTCAATCTTGCTTTAATATACTCACTATCCTTTTGCATATCAGATTCTATTTTTTCAACACCTTCTTTAGTAGAAAATGCAATAAAATCAGATAAAACTGCGTCCGAAATTTCGTATTCATTTACGAATTTTTGAAGATTCTCGCCATATTTTGCCGATAATCCTTTTCCTTCGGTATTAAGATAATTAAGAACAAAAAGATAAAAAGTATTTTTGCGTAATAACGAGCTTGTATAAGCGGTAAGTCTATCATTTTTAGTAAAATAATCGGGGGTAATTCCACCACCGCCATAGACAACTCTTCCCCCGGATGTTTTGAATTTTGGGCGTGTAGTATCCGCATCAAAACTATGATTCATATTATCACCTTCTATTGAATCAGGTCTTTCAGCTATCTCTTCGTAATACTCTTCTTTGCTACCATAATCCCTTTGAATAAGTCTGCCGGAAGGAGTAAAATATTTTGATATGGTTAATCTGAGAGCGCTACCATCGCTGAGTGTAAACTGTCTTTGAACCAATCCTTTTCCAAAAGAAGTTTCACCAACAATTAGGCCTCTATCCCAATCCTGAATTGCACCGGATACGATTTCGCTTGCAGAGGCACTACCACGATTAATGAGAACGATAATAGGTGTTTTCTCAAATTCAGATGGATCGCCGGCATAGTACTCTTCATTAAACTCGGGTTTGCGACCTTGGGTGTAAACAATTTTTTTATCACCATCAATAAAGAGGTCGGCAATCATAAACGCTTGGTTAAGATACCCACCAGGGTTGTTTCTCAAATCAAGTACTAATTGCTTCATACCTTGGGCTTTCAGTTTCTTCAAACCCTCAATCAATTCGTCGGTTGTTTTTTCCGCGAATCTTGAAACAGAAACATAACCGGTTTTATCATCTAACATAATAGAAGCATCTACAGAATAGAGAGGTATTTTATCTCTTACAATCTCGTATTCAATTAAATTTTTCTCACCGTTACGTTTTACTGAAACTACAACTTTAGTTCCTTTTTTTCCACGTAGAGTATTGCGTACATCATCATTCGATTTACCAACAAATTGATTTCCATCAATTTTAACAATCCTATCGCCTGCTTGTATTCCGAGTGCTTCACTTGGTCCGCCACTAATTGCAGAAACTACTGTAAGTGTATCATTTACAATCTGGAATTCAATACCTATACCTTCAAAATCTCCACGAAATTCCTCTTCAACACGCTCCATATTCTTTTTGGGAATAAAGACTGAGTGTGGGTCTAATTCTTCAAGCATTCCGTTAATAGCCGCTTCAACAAGTGTATTGGTTTCCACATCTTCAACGTAATTCTTTTGCGTAAGAGAAAGTACATCGTTAAACTTCTTTAAACTCTCAAATAAGTTATCGCCTGAAATGGCACGTTGAATTTGGGTTCCCAGTAATATCCCTGTTGAAAGGAAAAGAACCATTATTGGTATTTTGAGTTTTTTATAATCCATTATTGTAACCTTTTTAACAAACAAGACGGAAAAATACTATTTTTTCTCACATAGGGTAGTCAAAAAAAAAACTACCGACTACCCATTTTACACACTTAGACGCACTATTGTTTCTCAGGTTTCATTTGTGGGAACAATAATACATCTCTAATTGAAGTTTGGCCTGTTAATAACATCACCAATCTATCGATACCGATTCCTAAACCCGCAGTTGGAGGCATACCAAATTCAAGCGAACGTAAGAAATCTTCATCAATCATTTGGGCTTCGTCATCGCCCTTTTCCCTATCGCGAGTTTGAGCTTCAAATCTTTCTCGCTGGTCAATTGGATCGTTAAGTTCGCTAAATGCGTTACAGATTTCGCGACCTGCCACGTATGCTTCAAAACGTTCAACAATCCCTGCTGAAGTTCTGTGCTTTTTAGCAAGTGGTGATGTTTCAACGGGATAATCTGTTACAAACGTGGGTTGAATCAAGGTATGCTCAATAACTTGACCAAAAAGCTCGTCAATTAACTTTCCGCGACTCTGCTTGCCGGTTATTTCAACTCCATATTTTTTTGCTACTGCCGTAACTTCATCATCCGTTGCAGATAAAACATCAAGTCCCGTTTTATCTTTTAATGCTTCAACCATTGAAAGACGTTTCCATGGACCGGTAAAATCAATTTGTTTTCCGTCGAATTCAAAAGTTGTGGTTCCAAAAACTTTTGTGGCAATATGAGTAATCATCTTTTCCACAAAATCCATCATCCAGCTGTAGTCTTTGTATGCGACATACACTTCCATCATGGTAAATTCAGGATTATGTGTTCTATCCATACCTTCGTTTCTGAAATCTTTAGAGATTTCATAGACTCCATCAAAACCACCAACAATAAGACGTTTTAGGTATAATTCGTCAGCAATGCGCAAGTAAAGAGGCATGTTGAGCGTATTATGGTGAGTGATAAAAGGTCTTGCTGAAGCACCACCATACATGGGTTGTAAAACAGGGGTTTCAACTTCAAGGATTCCTGCTTCATCAAGATAAGCACGCATAGTAGTGATTATTTTGGAACGTTTAACAAAAACATCCATAACTTCGCGGTTAACAATTAAATCAAGATAACGCTGTCTGTATCTGAGTTCTTTGTCAGAAAACTGGTCAAATATTACTTTATTGCCATTTTCATCCATAATCTCTTTTGGAATTGGAATTGGGCGAAGTGACTTTGCTAATAATTTGAGTTCAACTGCATGTACAGAAGTTTCGCCTGTTTTAGTTTTGAACACATAACCTTTTATTCCTACAATATCACCAATATCCATAAGTTTGAATTGGTTATACGATTCTTGTAATTCGTCTTGCTTCAAATAAACTTGAATTCTGCCTTTAGAGTCCATAATATGGGCAAAACTTGCCTTACCCATACGACGTATTGCCATTATGCGACCGGCAATAGAAACGTTTAATTCAGTTCCCTCGACCCATGTTTCTTTTATATGCGTTGAGAAATGGCTAACATCGTAAGAATACTCAAATGGCTCAACACCAAGTTTCTTAAATTCTTCGTACTCCTCATGACGTCGTTTAATTAAAACATTTAAATCATTATCTTGTTCTAAGTTAGACACTGTTATAACCTCATTTTCGTTTGTAATTTGCCAATAGTTCACAAATTGAATCTTGAATCCTATCGGCAAGTCCAACAGGTGATGAAAAATTATTGACGATAATAGAAAAGGCAACTAATTCATTATCGCCAGTATATAAGTAGCCGGCCAAACTTCTTGCACCTCGTAAGAAACCTGTTTTGGCTCGTACGTTATTGTAAGCCCTTCCCTTTCGCATTCTGGTTGCTAATGTACCATCAACACCTGCAATAGGAAGTGAATTAAATAAATAAGTAAAATTTTCGGATTGATAAACACTTCGTAATATTTGACTCATGGCAGCCGGTGATATGAGATTCAAACGAGAGAGCCCTGAACCATCTACCTGAGAAATACCCGAGGCATCAATCCGCCATTTGTCTGCTAAAGTACGAATTACCTCAACGCCTTTATCGGCGGAGCCAAATCCCTGTACTTCATAACCAAGTGTTTTTAAAATTTGTTCAGCATAAAAATTCAGAGAATTTTTATTTGTTACTCTAATAATATCTTTTAAAGGTGGAGAAAAATGTGAAAATAAAAAATTAGCTTCATCGTAGCTTACAAATTCACCTAAATCATCAATATCAACACCGTATCCGGTAACTTTTATTCCTTTTTCTTCAAAAACTGATTTTAACACAACCAGAAAAAACTGAGTAGGATTGTTTACAGTTGAGTATGTTTTTATAGTAGGCGAATTTTCAGTTATTGACCCGGAAATTGAAACATAGTTAGTTCCCCTATCTCTATTAACTTTTATTGAATTAACAGAATCTGAGTCCACTGTATAAACAGAATTAGTAATTACTACGTATTTGGAATCGGGAATAATTTCAATAAGTGCGGGCTCTCCTATAAACGAAGGTTCTATGAGAATATCTACACAATTATCGTTAAACGATAATGCACCACTTTGGGCGGCAAACCAATTTGTTTCGTAATCCCACTCCCATCCCTCACCTAATCCTAAATCATCAAAGGCATTATCGTCGCCAATAATATCACCCCGTATCTCATCAATTCCGTGAGCAAGCAATGAATCAGCCCACTGTGAAAAAATGTGCAAAATATCTTGTTCTTGGAACCTACCACTTATCGTAGGGTCGCCAAATCCTCTAATTATCAAATCACCATCAAGAGTAGAACCATCTAATGTGCCACGAGTATATATTTCTGTAGCATACCTATACTCAGCTCCCAATATTTTGAGTGCTGCGGAGGTTGTAAGCAACTTAAGACTGCTTGCAGGAACAAATAATCTGTCATCGTTTCTACGATAAAGTATTTCACCGGTTTTCAAAGAACGTATTGATATTCCAATAAACGAATTGGCGAGATTAGGGTCTTTGAGTGATTCATCAATTTGTTTTCTTAAATCACTTACACTTGCTACAAAATAAGGATTTTGAGGAATGGAATCCTTCTGAATCTGACCAAATAAATTCAGCGGCGCAATCAGAACAAAAACAATTAATAACTTATTTTTTAAAGCGTTTACGAATTGCATTTACTTCATCTTGTGTAAGTTTTCTGTATTCACCAGGCGCTAAATCTTCTGCTGTGAAGCTACCAAAACGTATTCGTGTTAAATCAAGCACGGTGTAACCAAGCTCTTTGAACATTTTTTTTACAAAGTGATTTCTTCCTTCAGTGGAAGTTACTTTTACCATTCTCTTAATTTTATCGAGATACTCAATCTTTTCAAATTTACCACGAACACCTTCAATGAAAATGCCCCGGAGAAATTCTGATTCATGCTCTAATGAAACTGAGTGATCGAGTTGAGCAACATACTCTCTTTGAATATTGTTGGAAGGATGCATAAGATAATTGGCAAAATCTCCATCATTAGTTAATAAAATAACACCGGTTGTGTTATAATCCAATCGACCGATTGGGAAAATCCTTACCGATGCTTTTATTAGTTCTGTAACAGTTTTTCGCCTTTTTTCATCTGCGGTTGAAGTAATAGTGCCTTTAGGTTTATTCAAGAGAAAATACTGATAACGTTGTGGCTTAATTACTTCTCCATCGAGTGTAACAATATCTTTTTCGGGTTTGATTGCAAACGATAGTGCTAAAACGGGGATGCCGTTCACTTCAACCCGACCTTGTAAAATGAGTTCTTCTGCTTTTCTGCGAGAAGTGATTCCTGACTCTGCAATAAATTTATTGATTCTCATTTGATTCACTTTCTTTAGCATCTTTTTCAAGTGCTTCTTCAACCTGACTCATCATCAGTTTTCTTTTTTGTTCAATAAATTCTTCATCTTGCATAATTTCTTCAATTTCACGCGGTTTAGGTAAATCGCTAATTTTATTGAGTCCAAAATATTTTAGGAACTCGTTGGTGGTAATGTAAAGTAAGGGTCTGCCTACTGTTTCTGCTCGTCCCTCAATGGTGATGAGGGTTTTTTCAATAAGGGAATTCAAAATATGATCGATGTTTACACCACGAATAAGTTCAATTTCAGGCTTGGTTATTGGTTGTTTATAAGCTATTATAGCTAAAGTTTCAAGTGCAGCCTGACTAAGACGACGTTTGCTTTTTTCGGATGAAAGATATCCAAGGTACTTTGCAAATTCCGGTTTGGTATAGTGGGTAAATCCTCCAGCAACCGGTTTAATTTGGAATGCCATTCCTTGCTCTGTGTAAAATGCATTTAATTCAATTACTGCATTCTCGATATCTGCGTCAGAAATTTTTACTTCTTCACCGTCAATACCCTTTATAGCTTTAGAGATATCTACAGCTGCTATAGGCTCATCTGATGAGAAAATAATTGCTTCAATTACTGATCTGTAGGTCTGGTCCATTTTCTAACAAATATACTTCAAAATCATTAAAATTTTCCGTTTCTCTGATGCCAATTTCATGTCTGCGAACCATTTCAAGCAGAGCGATAAATGTAACAACAATACGGATTTTCTCTTTTATACCTGTAACAATTTCAACAAAAGATGCTCTGCGATTTAATCTTAACCTATCAGCCACATAACTAATTTGTTGATCAATAGTAACAGGAGGTAATTTAATCTCATGTACAAATTCCGGCTTTTGAGCTTCCATTGCTTTTCGAAAAGCTTTGGCCAAATCAAAAACCGTTACATTTTTTAATAATGTACTCAACTCCGGCGGAGCTTCTTTTTCATCTTCTTCTAAAAACCCTCTTGTGCTGAGTTTTCTTTGAGCGCTTTCAATATAAGATATTTCTTCAGCCATCTCTTTATATTTTCTATACTCAAGCAGACGGGCTACTAAGTCAGCCCTGGGGTCTATTTCTTCTCCCTTTTCATCAACTTCGCGAGGTAGCAACATCCTTACTTTAATATGCATAAGGGATGACGCCATAAGAATGAAATCGCCTGCGACTTCGAGGTCTAAAATGGAAATTAAGTGTAAATATTCTAAAAACTCTTTAGTTATTACAGAGATTGGTATATCATAGATATTGAGTTCATCACGTTTTATGAAAAACAGCAATAAATCAAGAGGACCTTCGAACGCTTCAAGACGTATTTTGTACATACTGCTTATTTCTGAAGTTCAAACATAGTTGTTTAAACTATTCCCAATTTCATAGCTTCACGAACTTGGGACATTGTTTCGCCTGCTGTTATTCTCGCACGTTTTTCACCATCAGCTAAAACATCTCTTACAAATTCAGGATTGGCTTCGAGAGTCTTCCTTTTTTTTTAAAATTGAAAAAGAAACGCATTTATTTATTCTAA
>CALKUG010000393.1 GCA_937996765.1 uncultured Ignavibacteria bacterium | reverse complement strand
CGAAATCGCAATCTGTTGTAAATACCGAAGTTAGCACTCAATCGCAACTGCCTACTAACACTCCAACAAAAAAAGAAGAATTTAAACTTCCCGTGCTTTCGGAAAAGGAAAAGCAAAAACTGCGCGCAGAAACCGATTTTTTTATTTCGCGTGAAGAGGAAAGCAGAATTGACCCTGCATTTTATATCTCGGTTGATGCTGAAGCTATTCCTAAAGAAGGTTGGGATGAATTAATCAATCGGATTAAAGAAACCGGCTCATCCGTTCTTTCCAGTAAAACGGGGACCATAGTTATTAATGCGTATGTAAATTACTTTGGTAATGTGATTGCTACAGAAATAGCTACGGGTATTGAGGTTCAGGTTAATTCATTGGTGGAAATGGCGGTATATTCAACACGGTTTTTGCCCGCTATCATTAATAAGCGTCCTGCTAACTCACAAGTAAAACTTACGTTCACCCTTCCGCTACAATAAAACGCAACCCCTTGAGCGTTTCTGCAAAGTGCATTGCCGATTTAGGCAACACAATCGTAAAATTCAAAAACTCTTTTCGCAGCGAATAATTTTTTCTTAACAGATCGAAGTATTCCCCTACTTCGTTTTTGTTAAGAGTAATTGCTTTTTTGAGCTGTGCTGTGTCTGCCGAGCAATCATAAATACTATGTGTGATTGTGTAAAGCAGCTCTTCAATGGATGCAATATTAGCGGAGGATAGATCAATGATTTCACGTTTTCCTGTGGGGGGAATCCATCGTTGCGGAAGATTAAAGTGTTGCGCAAACGCTTTGTAGATCATTGCCGTGCCGTTAACTTTTCCTTCCAAGCTATACCCTGCAACATGTGGGGAAGCGTAAGCCACCTGTGAGAGAAGCTCTTGATTAATTTCACCCTCTTTTTCCCATACATCTAAAGCCACGGTTAGCGGTGTGTTGCGTAGGTGTTCAGAAAGAACCGCGTTATTAACTACCTCGCCCCTGCCTGCGTTAATGAGTAATTGATTTGCGTGTAGAGCAGAGATTTCCGGGACATCCAATAAATGGTAGGTGGGAAAATCGCCATCATAGGTTAAGGGGGTATGTATGGTAACAATGGAGGAAGAGAGAACTTTGCGGAGCGGTGCAAATACTCTTGGGTCGCCGGAGAGTTCTTTTGGGGGATCGTTTAACAAAACTTGAAGTCCTAACAATGAACCGGCTTCTGCCACTTTTGTACCAATATCTCCTGCGCCAACAATACCCAGAGTAAGATCAGAGAATTTCAAGTGGTTGCGGTTTACATAATCGCAGATTACCGAAATAACGTATTCAGTAACAGCAAAAGCGTTGCACCCTTTAGCATCGGTAAATGCGATGGAGTGGTTGTGGAGATATGATAAATCTATGTGGTCGCTTCCAATGGTTGCAGTGCCAACAAACGACACCCTTGTATTTTCGAGAAGTGCCTTCCCAACCTTGGTAATAGAGCGTACCAATAATGCATCCGCATCTTTTAGCAAGGCATTATCTATTTTTCTGCCGTGGCACAAGGTAACCTCTCCAAAAGGTTCAAATGCTTCTTGCGCAAAAGCTATATTTTCGTCAATAACGATTTTCATAAATCCACTAATTTCTCATTCATTTCATTACCAAATATAGATATAATGAAGGTTTAATGCCGTAGGCATTGGATGTCTGTAGAAAGGATGATTTAAACTTTTAGAATACCGTAGGTATTCTCTGTTGTTTCTACTTTAGTAATAAAACACATTGAATACCTACGGTATTCCAATATTCCTTTTTATTTTTTCTACAGACATCAATTCCCTACGGGAATAGAATTGAAAACATATTCATCCCCTCTCACCTCAATACGTGAAAAAGTTAAAAAAGAATGGTATTTTTAAGGTTTGAAAAGCTGTTAACACGTAAAGCCATAAATGCTCAGAAAAATTCTCGATTCTAAATATAAAACACCAATTTACTGGATTCTCTTGGTTGGTGGTTGGTTGCTGTATTTTACCTTAAACCTACTCGCTCTGTACGGACTGCCAGGCGTGCAACCCATAACCTATTATACTCTTTTTCTGATTACCCTTTATGGCATCCCCATTGTTCACCTGTATCGGTATGTAATTAAAAAATACAAATGGGATTCTATACCAACGGTTACGGCTATCCCACGGGTTTTAAGCACTAACTTGGTCCTTTCGCTTTTTATTATTGTATTAACCTATATAACGCTCTTTTTTACAGGTAGTTTTAACACAGATTTATTAAGCTTGCGCGTGCTGATAATGATATACATCAACACCAACGGTGTTTTGGTTATTTGGGCACTGCTGTACTTCGCTATTCATTTCTTCAGAAATTTTGAACGCGCAGAAATAGAACGATTAATTTGGGAAGCTGCTGTTAAAGATTTTGAATTAAAAACACTCAAATCCCAGTTAAACCCTCATTTTATGTTCAATGCTCTTAACAGCATTCGTGCACTTATTGAAGAAGACCCCGAAAGTGCTAAACTGGCGATTTCGCAACTCTCAAATATCTTTAGGTACAGTCTTCGCATAGAACGCACCGAAACAGTGCCAATGGAAGATGAGATTGCAACTGTAAACGACTATCTTTCGTTAGAAAAAATTAGATACGAGGAACGCCTCAATTATACCGTGGATCTGGAGCCCTCGCTTAGGAGTTTCGAAATTCCCCCCATGATGATTCAAACATTGGTGGAAAACGGCATTAAACACGGACTCTCAAAACTGCCTAAGGGCGGAGATGTTTCCGTAAAAGTTTTTAAGAACGATGGATTTGTTATTATTGTGATTGAAAATACGGGGACTCTTGTAGAACAGGAAATGCACGACTCGAAGGGTCACGGTTTAAGCAACACCAAATTACGCTTAAACTTGCTTTACGGAGAAAATGCTTCGTTTTCGATAACAAGCAAAAACGAAAAAGTTATAGTAGAAATTAAAATTCCGCAAGGAGGTAAAATATATGAAAGTTTTATTAGTTGATGATGAACGCTTAGCCCGTAACGAGCTAAAAAGATTACTTGCTCCCTATTCCGAGCTTGAAATAGTTGGCGAAGCAGTTAATGTTGATGATGCCATCGAAAAAATTAACGAGCTCAACCCCGATTTGGTTTTTTTAGATATTCAAATGCCCGGAAAAACAGGGTTCGATTTACTTGAGGAATTAGATAATGTTCCCTTTGTAATTTTTACCACTGCTTACCACGAGTACGCTCTAAAAGCATTTGAATACGATGCGCTTGACTATCTGCTGAAACCTATTGACCCCAAAAGACTTGAAGAAGCAGTTAAAAAAGTTGTAGCTCGTTATAAATCGGTTAATGCTTCGGAAGATATTCGTACCGATAGCGATGCCCCTGTTACTCGCATTCGTTCTGAAGACCAAGTGTTTGTTAAAGATGGTGAACGTTGCTGGTTTGTTAAGCTTGAGGATATTCGTCTTTTAGAATCCGAGGGTAATTATGTGCGTCTCTATTTTGGAGATTTTAAACCCCTAATACTCCGCACACTCAATTATTTGGATGAAAGACTTGATACGCGGACATTTTTCAGAGCCAACCGCAAACATATTATCAACCTCCGTTGGATCGAAAACATCGAAACGTGGTTAAATGGTGGTCTTTTAGTTAAAATGAAAGACGGTCAGAAAATAGAAGTTAGCAGAAGGCAATCCGTTAAGTTTAAGGAAATGTTGAGTTTATAAACAATGTTGAGATTCAGCTATGAATAAAAAAATAGTTTTATTAGGAGATTCTATTACCGAGGCCTTTCCGGTTGAAAGATTATTGGAGTACAATGTTCTCAATCGCGGTATATCGGGTAATAACACTCTCGATGTGCTTGAAAGATTGCAGCGTGATGTTATTGAAGAACAGCCCGACATTGTTTACCTCCTTATTGGTACCAACGATATGGCACAAGGTTTTTCGGAACATACCATATTGGCTAATATTGAGAAAATAGCATCCATTTTGCTCGAAGAACTTCCCGATGTGGAATTGGTGCTCACATCAATTCTGCCAACGCGTAACGATCCCCCACGTCCTAACTCACGTATAAGAATTGTGAATGCGGGCATCGAAGGTATTGCTGAGACAATAGGTTTGAGATACTTTGATCTGCACGCAGAGATGATTGATAAGGATGGTAAATTAAAAGCCGATTTTACCGAAGATGGTTTGCATTTAACGGCCAATGCTTATGAACACTGGATTGACGTTTTAGTAAAAGACCTATAAAAAAAACCGCTGCATACATTAAGCATACAGCGGCTTTTTTTAGTGCTATCGAGCTATGCGAGCTGCTCGATAAGGATGATAGACATCTTAAAACGCAATATTTACTGAAACCGAGTAGTGGTCTTGAACCAAAGGAGCAGGTGTTTGAATCGGCCAGAATACATCATCTTTCCGGAGCTCACTGAATCCAAAGGAAAGTCCCGCTTTTAGTATAAAGCCAACCACGGGAGCCACTGTTGGAGATGATTTATAAATTTCCTCAATAAATTCATCGAGTATCGATTCTCCAATACCTTCAAGCAAATAGCTACCACACATATACCAGAATAGAACTCTCGGGAATATAATAGTGCGTTCCTGATTAAATGTTATACCTGCGTTTGCAATCGGATACACAGCCACAGAGCTTTGCATTGAACCACCAAAGCGAAATGAATTATCATACAAAGCAAGTAATTCTGCATCCTTGGGTGTCATGGTTGATGCCGCAAGCGATGAGCCGAGGTCTAATTTTGTCCAAGAAATAGATCCGCCATTTGCAAAGTAGATGCCTGCTTGGTCGTCGAAAGCATAGCCGCCGCCTTCGCTACTTCTGTAGCCAAAAGACCAGTACTCAGCTTCTAATTTTGTTGCATTGTCATCTTTAACTCCGTAACCGGTTTTTGCATTGCGCAGGAATAATCCTGAAGTGCTGTACTCGGGTATCACAGAGCCATAGCGTTCGCTAAAGTTATTTCTCTCAGAAAAGCCGAGTTCTAATTCTACAAATCCGGCATTTTTGAGCTTTCGACTCAAGCCTTTGTATGAGCTCTCCAACAAACCATAACGCAATGAAATGGTTGGTTTATCGAAACTGAAACTGAGCTCGTCGCTCCAATAGTCCCAGTCCCAGAGCATACGATTATGGTCGCTTTCATCCCACGACCATTCACCGTTTTCGAAAATAGTACCTTGTTCTTCGCAGCATCCTTCCTGCTCGTGGCTTTCCACACTGGTGGAATCTTCTTGAGCAAAGGTGACCATGGAAAGAACTCCAATGGCGAACAGTATTTTATAGAGTGATTTCATAATTTATTCCTTAATAAAAATCATTTGCATTATATTAATTGAGAGCGGATATAATTGCATCGCCGCCGCTGGTTGTGGCTTTAATTTTCTCACCGCCACCATTCACTTCGCCAACAATACGATTAGATTTTTTTACTTCTACTGAACTCATATCCAAGCTGCACTTAACGTCGCCGCCACTTGAATCGAGAGTAACATCTGCCTTCATTGTTGAAGGGATTTTAATATGTACGTCACCGCCTGAAGTGGTAGCATACACCGATTTGTTTTCGCCTGAGTAGGCTATAAGAATATCGCCACCCGAAGTAGTTGCTTTTATGCTGCTTGAAGCAACTTCGAGTTTAATATCCCCACCGGAGGTGCTTGCATCAACAGGTGCAATGGTTTCCAATACTTCGATGTCACCACCCGAAGTAGCGGCAGCAAGCTGGCCTCTGAATTTTTTTACAAAAATATCTCCACCTGCAGTAGAAAGTTTATTGTTACCAATACAATCAAACGATTTAATATCACCACCCGAAGTAGCTAATTTATGATCGCCTTCGAGATATTTGCAATAAATATCGCCACCTGAGGTGGCAACGGTTGCTAAGTATTTCTTAGGGAGTGTTACTTCTACCTTTAAATACCCGTTTAAGCGATTGACAAAGGATTTTTTCTTTATCGAAATATCTACACCGTTGCCCGAACTGCTTATTGAAAAATCGAGTTTTTCTTCGATATTGTTTTTTGTGTAAATAGTAACGGTTACTTTATCGCCATCAACACCGGTGAGTATAACATCACCGGTTGCTATTTTAACATTAATTTCTTTTCCCGGACCCGTGGTAAATTCCTCGCGACGGAATTGCTTTAAATCTTCTGCGTTTATAAACTGTGCCATAAACAAGAGAGCCATAAAAGTAAAAATGGTTTTCATGATTGTATCCTATATTTTATTTGATTTCCAAATGTATTGGCTTAGACTATACGCTTTTAGAAATAGTTGCTTTGTTGTTGCACTTTAGGATAGGCGGTAAAAACACAGCCTGAGCGGTAAATTGTGGTGGGTATGTATAAAAACAAAAAAGGCCACCCTTTTCAGATGGCCTTTTAACACAGTGTTTAATCTATAGATTAAAAATTATGTACCCGATGAGTAATCGGTTAAATATTTCACCTGAGCTTCGGTCAAGGTATCCATTGAGTAACCAAGTGTGTGCAACTTGATTCCTGCAATTTCTTGATCTTGTTCTTCTGAAATATCGTGAACGCCATTTGCAAGTGTTTGTCCGTTTTTGTGAGCTTCGGCTAAGCGAATCTGCGACATAAACTGATTAGCAAACGACATATCCATTACTTCCGAAGGATGTCCTTCAGCGGCTGCTAAGTTAACCAAACGGCCTTGTGCCAAGAGATAAACTTTTTTACCGTTTTTAAGTGTGTATTCTTCGTTGTTAGCACGAACGGTACGTTTACCGGTAGAAACTGCTTCGAGATCGGTGATGTTGATTTCGCAATCGTAGTGACCAGTGTTACAAACGATAGCTCCTTCTTTCATGACTTCGAAATGCTCTTTTGTAATGATATCGCTTACACCGGTAGCGGTAATAAAGATATCACCAACTTTAGCTGCTTCTGCCATAGGCATTACACGATAACCTTCGAGAGTAGCTTTAAGAGCCGCTGTAGCTTTAACTTCGGTAACAATTACGTTAGCACCAAGTCCTGAAGCTCTATCAGCACAACCTCTACCGCAATGGCCAAAACCTGCTACAACAAAGTTTTTACCTGCAAGAAGCACTGAAGTAGCGCGGAGAATACCATCTATTGAAGATTGACCTGTACCATACACGTTGTCGAAATCCCATTTGGTTTCAGCGTCGTTAACAGCAATTACCGGGTAGATGAGTTTTCCGTCATCAGCCATAGCGCGTAAACGATGAACACCTGTGGTTGTTTCTTCGGTACCGCCGATAATATCTTTTGCGAGTTCGGGGTATTTGTTGTGTACGGTGAAGATAAGGTCTGCGCCATCATCGAGAGTAAGATTTGGTTTCATATCCAAGGTACGGTCGATGCACCAGTAGAATTCTTCTACGTTCATTCCGTGCCAAGCATAAATTTCGGTACCGTTAGCAGCGAGTGCAGCGGCAATATCATCTTGGGTTGAAAGAGGATTACATCCGCTCCAGCTAATCTGAGCACCTGCTATAGAGAGGGTCTCAATAAGAACAGCGGTTTCTTTGGTAACGTGTAAGCAACCGGCAATTTTGTAACCGGTGAGGGGTTTGCTTTCAGCGTAACGCTTGCGTAATTCCATCATTACAGGCATGCGGCTTTCAGCCCACTCAATTTTCATTCTTCCCTCTGCTGCAAGCGAGAGGTCTCTTACTTTATATTTTCCTTCTACATGATCCATTATATTATCATTCTCCAGTTCATCAATTTGCGTATTTTTTAAATGTGTCAACTAAATCGAGGGCTTCCCAAGTAAAGGTTTCTTCGTTTCTTCCGAAGTGGCCGTATGCAGCGGTTTTGCCGTAGATAGGGCGACGGAGTTGAAGACGTGAAATAATTCCTTTAGGGGTAAGATCTACCTCTTTTTGTATCATCTCAGAGATGGCTTTATCCGAAATTACTCCGGTGCCTTTGGTATCAACAAAAATAGAAACAGGCTCAGCAACACCAATTGCGTATGCAACTTGTACTAAGCACTCTTTTGCAAGACCGGCACCAACAACGTTTTTAGCAATGTGGCGTGCAGCGTAGGTAGCCGAGCGGTCAACTTTTGAAGGGTCTTTACCCGAGAAAGCGCCGCCACCGTGTGGTGCCCAACCGCCGTAAGTATCTACAATGATTTTACGTCCGGTAAGACCGCTATCGCCGTGTGGTCCGCCAATTTCAAAATTGCCTGTTGGGTTCACGAAATATTTAGTTTTATCATCCAACATTTCTGCGGGGATAATCACTTTAATTACGTTTTCGATAACATCGGCTTTAATTTTTTCCTGCGATACTCCACCATCATGTTGTGTAGAAATAACTACAGCATCAACACGGAGGGGTTTGTGATCGTCAGAAAACTCGATGGTTACCTGACTCTTTGAGTCGGGGCGAAGGTAAGGCATCAATGCAAGATTCGTTTTTCTGATTTCGGTAAGCTTAGCAACCAATTTATGTGCAAACATAATAGGCATAGGCATAAGTTCGGGGGTGTGGTCACAAGCATAACCAAACATAATTCCCTGGTCACCTGCGCCGCCTGTATCTACACCCATTGATATATCCAGTGATTGTTGGTGGATAATGTATATCA
>CALKUG010000392.1 GCA_937996765.1 uncultured Ignavibacteria bacterium | reverse complement strand
GAAACAGTAACAATTTTATTTCTCCCTGCGCTTAGAGAAAAATCGCCCAGTTTGTACCAACGTTCGTTTTGTGAAAGTGTTTGGTTGATGCTTTTTAACGTAGAACCACCCGCGTGAAAAACAGTAGCTTGGGCAGCAGTAGTGCGATTAGATGAAACAACGGTGAACAAGTACACTTCGTATATTCCACTTACAGGAACAGTGGCGTAATAATCAATTGCAGCGGGAGCAGAGCTGTTTGTGTATATCGAATTACCCGAGTATCCCGCCGAGGCACTGCCTATCCAAGAACCTGTTTTAACGGCATTGGTTGCATCTGTGTGAGGAGTAACGGCATAATTTTCACGCCAATTTGCAGAAGCAAAAGGAGTATGAATTTTACTCGAATAGTGGTATTTCTTGATATAAGGGAAACGCGAAATCAAATCGGTATAATACCAAAAAGCGTTGCCGCTTAAACCTTTATTGGTTGTTGAATTCAGCATATCGGTCAGAGTTTGATCGGTAATAGTGTTGCCTCCGGCAATAATTGCGAGAGAAGGGAAAACTTTAGAATCGTTGGTAACCTGTGAAAGGGCATAATCAATGTAAGAGCTAAAAGTAGTAGCCGATGTTACGTACATTTGAACGGAAACATAGTCCACCTTATTGTTATCCACCCACCACATCCAATCTTGTAAAAAAGAATTGTACGCTGAGTAAGAAGAAGAGCTATAATGTCCTGGCGCATTAGATACTGTAAGTTTTGTATTTATTGCTTTTATACTATCGTAAGCTCGTGCGGCAAATTGGTTGAGTTTATCTGCACGCCAACGCATCCACGAAGCATCACTACCCGAGCTTGGAGGAGCACTTCCGCCATGCTCACTCTTATAGAGATTAACGGTGTAATCATCATAACCGTATTCGAGTGAGGAATAGCGTATTCTATCTAACTCGATTCCGTCTATATCATAATTGCGTGCTATCTCTGTAGCCATGGCAATTAAAAAATTTTGTGCGGCGGGGTTGGTATGACTCATCCAATAAAAACTACTACCATCCATTTCGCCGCCATCAGATTTTTTAGCAACCCAATCGGGGTGGGTGTTAAAAATGGGTCCTTTTTGTCCAGCGGGAACGTTTCCGGTCCATCCTCCTACAAATCCATATTCAAACCAAGCTTCAACAAGCAACCCTACACGGTGACCTTCGGCTATGGCTTCGGCGAGTATATCGCGATTGCCGTATGTGGGGTCAATTTTTACGCCTGTTTCTTGAAAAAACACATCACTTTGCCAAAGTGGGTAACCGCGCGACCAGCAGTTAATATATACCACATTAAAATTGTTTGCTGCAAGCGAATCCATAGCAGCAGCTAATGTTGCTTTGGTGGTAAGTGTGTTTCTGGCAATCCACGTACCGCGTAATTGCTGAGAAAACGTGATTGAGGTAAGTAGAAGAAACAAGCAACAAATCCGTTGCAAAGGTAAAAGTTTCATAGTAAACCCTATGATTAAAAAAATATATTCAATGGTCAATATAAACCATTGTAGCTTGGTTTTGAATCCAATTAAGCTACAAATCATCATACTATGGAAGTTTATGAATTGATTTTGATTGCATTGGTAATGGATATAGCAGGTTATTTTCTTGCATTATTGATAGGTATTACATTAGGGCTCATTGGAGGCGGTGGTTCCATTTTAACGGTTCCGCTTCTTGTATATGTTTTTGGCATTCCCGGAACTCAAGCAACGGGTTACTCGCTTTTGGTGGTTGGCTCAACGGCATTTGTTGGTGCCCTTACCTATATTAAAAGAAAAGAAATTGCATTTAAGGAGGGAGTGCTGTTTTCACTTCCCGCTTTTTTATCAGTGTATCTTACCCGAAAAATTGTAATTCCCTCAATACCTGAATCCGTAGCTAATTTGGCAGGATTTGAACTTACGCGAGATGGGCTACTTCTAATAATTTTTGCCGTTGTTATGCTTGCTGCCTCGTTTTCTATGATAAAAAGCAAAAAGGTTGTTGCGAGTGATACTAAGAAAAATATAGCAGTAGTTATGCTTATTGGGTTTGGTGTAGGAATTATGACAGGACTTGTGGGAGCAGGCGGTGGTTTTTTGATTATACCTGCATTGGTTCTGTTTTTGAGATTAGATATGAAGGTGGCTGTGGGTACATCACTCATGATTATAGCTGCTAATTCATTAGTTGGTTTTTTAGGTACCATTGGCTCAGCATCAATTCCAATCCCATGGAATCTGTTGCTCGCACTAACTGCCATATCAATTGTGGGTATCTTGATTGGTACAGTATTGGCAAAAAAGATTCCCGGTTCAAAATTAAAAGTTGGTTTTGGCTATTTCGTATTGGTTATGGGTTTATTTATTCTCGCTCAAGAAGTCTTGTTTAAGCAATAATGAATTTTATAAAATAAAAAAAGGTAATAAGCCATGTTCTTCCAGAATGTATATGAAAAAGGTCTTGCTCAGGCAAGTTATGTTATCGGATGTCAAGCTACAGGCGAAGCAATAGTTATTGATCCTAAGCGCGATATAGATACTTATATTAAAATTGCAGAACAAGAAAAATTGAGAATCACTCATGTAACTGAAACGCATATTCATGCAGATTTCTTAAGCGGATCCAGAGAGCTTGCAGCTGCAACAGGTGCACAAATATTGCTTTCAAATGAAGGCGGCTCCGATTGGATGTACACTTACGAGCACGTTGGTCTAAAGGATAACGATGAGTTCAAAGTGGGTAACCTTAAATTTAAGGTGATGCACTCCCCGGGTCACACACCTGAGCATATCAGCTTTATTCTTACCGATACAAAGGCAAGTGCTGAGCCAATAATGATTTTCACAGGCGACTTTGTTTTTGTTGGTGATGTTGGGCGTCCTGACCTGCTCGAAAAAGCTGCCGGTATTATGGGCACTGCCGTAAAAGGCGCTAAGCAAATGTTCGAATCACTCAAGCGTTTCAAGCAACTCCCCGATCACATTCAGGTTTGGCCTGGACACGGAGCAGGAAGTGCTTGCGGAAAAGCACTTGGTGCAGTTCCTTCTTCAACCGTTGGCTATGAAAAATTAGTAAACTGGGCTTTGAAGATTGAAGATGAAGCCAAGTTTGTAACAGAATTATTGGCAGGGCAGCCCGAATCGCCTAAATACTTTGCTATGATGAAAAAACTCAACAAGGTTGGGCCGCAGGTACTTGGTGGAGTTCCACTTCCTGCGCGTTTGCCTATAGGAAAGTTCAAACAATTGGTTGATGAAAAAACCACATTAATTGATACTCGCAATAAAATTGCGTTTGCCGGTGGTCATATTCCTGGTTCAATCAATATTCAGGATAATAATTCTTTCTCAACCTGGGCAGGATGGGTACTCGATTACGATAAACCATTTTTGTTAGTTGCAGATGAAAACCGTGTTGGCGATCTCTCGCGTGCTTTAATCCGCATTGGGCTTGATAACGCTATTGGATACGTAACCGAAGTCGAAAGCTGGGTACACACCTATGGCGAGTTAAAAACAATGCCACAGTTAACAGTTGATAAACTTGAGCAACAAATCAAAATGGGTGTTGTAGAAGTTATTGACGTTCGTGCCTATGCAGAGTATAATGCCGGACACATAGAAGGTGCCCGCAACATTCATGTTGGCTTTTTGCTTAATCACTTAAATGAGTTGCCACACGAGAAAAAAATTGTACTGCACTGTCAAGGTGGCGATCGCTCCAGCATAGCAACAAGCTTACTAATGGCTCAAGGTTTAACAAATGTAACCAATCTTACCGGTGGCTATTTAGCTTGGGTGCGTGAAGGTTATAGTGTTGTTACCGAAACTGCAGAACCCGTTCTTTAAGAAATATCTCCTATCCGTGTAGAGATGCTGGCCCTTCCTTTGTGGAGGGCTTGCTTCTTTTAAACGGTGAGTGTGATTAAAAGGAGTAAGTATCGCCTTCGCGGGCTATAAAAACTTTTAATGGGGAGTGAGGATGATGCATCTTTTGATAGTGGACAGTTATTTCGTAAAGTCGTTCAATATCAAAATCGCTATTATCGGGGTCGTGATGTGAAAGAGCAAGAATTTTAACACCGGCACGTACTGCAATATCAATACCAAGCGGACCGTAACTATGTCCCCAATCTTCACGCTCAACAATTTGATCTGAAGAATACTGAGCATCAAACAGCAGAAAATCAGCATTTTTATAGAATTGTATATACTCTTCTAAATGCTCAGGGGTAACATCTTTGTATTCTCCGTCGCTTGCATAGACTACCGAGCCCGTAGGGGTATCTATTCGGTAGCTATAGCTATCTCCCGGATGATAAAGTTTTTTTGCAGTTATGGTTGTCGCACCAAATTGTTTTGGGGTGTTTTCTGTTATTTCGAAAAAATGTTTTTTTGCCTGCATGTAATCAACCGATACAGGGAAGTAACGATACTGCTGCTGGTCTTCAATAGCGGATTGTAATCCTTCATGAACAGCATGAAAGTTTAATGTAAAATCTGAATTGTAAGCGGGTGCAAAAAAAGGCAATCCTTGAATATGATCCCAATGCAAATGGGAGTTAAAAATATTAAGCATTGTGTGAGTTTTTTCGGCGAGTAATTTATTTCCTAATTCACGAAATCCCGAACCCATATCGATAATAAAAACGCCATCAGGGGTAACCACTTCCATGCAGGAAGTATTTCCGCCAAGAACCGAATTTTCAGCCGGAGCAAGTGAAAGTATAAACTGTTCTATATCTTCAATATTTGTCAGTCCGCGCATAACGGCAAGTTCAAGCACGCGAGTAAGTTTCTCGCGATAGCGTTCGGTAGTCAGTGGGGTAGGTATAGAACCTCTAACACCCCATAAGCGGAGTTCAGACATAAAGTTTTAGAAAATCTTTTTCAAATATTTAATTGGATACAACATAATAAAAAAATTATTCAAAGTGATATAGTCGCCCAAGTGATGTGCTATATATCAAGTCCATGATCTTTTATCTTGCGGTAAAGAGTAGAAAGTCCGAGATTAAGAATCTTAGCTGCCTCATCCTTGTTAAACTCGCACGATTCCAGCACCGAAACGATGTAATCTTTTTCCACTCTCTTAATATAATCGTCTAACGAAACCTGAGTTTGTGGCTGAGGAATCTCTGCAAATTGATGAAACGGCTCGGGCAATTCATTAACCGTGATGTATTCGTCTTTAGCAAAAATTACGGCACGTTCAACCGTGTTTTCAAGCTCACGAACTTCGCCGGGCCATTGATAGCCAATAAGAGCGTTTAATGCACGTGCATCAAACCCTTTGATGGATTTACCCATTTCGGTGCGGTATTTGTTCACAAAATGATCTGCAAGAAGGGGGATATCTTCTAAACGGTCGCGGAGTGAGGGAAGGTGAATCTCAACAACGTTCAAACGGTAATATAAATCCTCGCGAAATCGTTCTTTTTCAATTTCCTCTTTAAGGTTACGGTTGGTTGAAGCCAAAAATCGGATATTAATGGGAATCGGTTGAGTAGTTCCCACCTGAATAAACTCGCGTTCTTGAATCACACGCAACAATTTTACTTGCAGTAGTACGGGCATTTCGCTAATCTCATCAAGAAAGAGTGTACCGCCATCTGCTGCTTTTAAAAATCCCTCTTTATCGGAAACAGCACCTGTGAATGCACCTTTTTTGTGTCCGAACAGTTCGCTCTCTATTAGATTCTCCGAAATTGCTCCGCAGTTAACTGCAACAAAGGATTTATTTTTCCGCTTACTGTTATGGTGAATTGCGCGTGCAATAAGTTCTTTGCCGGTACCACTGTTTCCGGTTATAAGAACAGTGCTATCGTGAGCCGCAACGGTTGTAATCATGTCGAACATTTTTTTCATTGCAGCGCTCTTACCAATAAGCCGATCGTAATCGAACTGACGTTGTACTTCTTTTTTTAGTAGTCGGTTTTCTGCAATGAGTTTGCGGGTTTCGAGCAATCGATTTATTTTAATAGTGAGCTCATCAAACTCAATAGGTTTTAATATATAATCGCTTGCGCCTGCACGGAGGGCCGAGATTGCCGTATCGAGTGAGCCAAAGGCGGTTATAATAATAAATGTAAGGTCAGGAGAAAGGTTAATTGCATTTTTGAGTAAGTCAATACCGTTCATACGAGGCATTTCGATATCACTGATAACCAAATCGTACGAGTTAGCAAGTAGTTTATCTAACCCCTCGCGACCGTTAGCAGCTTGGTCAACCGAGAAGCCCTCTTTCTCTAAAATAAAACTGATAGAATCGCGAATAATCTCTTCATCATCCACAACAAGAATACGTTCAGCCAAAAAAACTCCGCTAATGAATTGGGTTAGTAGGAAGGAATATCGTAAACTCCGTCCATTCACCCGGTTTACTATTAACTTTTAAATCACCTTGAAAACTTTTTACGATACCGTAACTTACCCAAAGTCCTAAACCTGTACCCTTACCTTCTTTTTTAGTGGTAAAAAACGGTTCAAAAATTTTGGAAGTTAAATGCTCGGGTACCCCCGGTCCGTTATCTCTAAAAATAACGGTAACAAAGGAATCGGTTTTGAAAGAAGCCACTTCAATCTCGGGTTCGAACTCCTCGCCCATTTGCTCGTGTTTTTCCACCAGGGCATCTACCGCATTGATGAGTATATTCACAAACACCTGTTGGATTTGGTCGCTCACTAAAAACAGTTCAGGTAGGGGTTCTTCAAGAGACTGTGTGAAGCGAACACTTTTCGCTTTTTTCCCGACACTTATAATTTCTATTGCTTCGGAGAGCACTGAATTAATATCTGTAAGTCGCACCTCGTAGTTGGAGGGGCGAGAGAAATCAACCAAATCGCGAATAATTTTCGAAATACGAGTAACCTGTTTTTTAACCAACTCGAGTTTTTCGATAATAAAAGTATCGGTGGTCATACGTTGAATAATTTGCACCAAAGCGGAGATTGAAGCAAGGGGGTTACCAACCTCGTGCGCAACACCTGCGGCAAGAGTGCCAATGGATTCCATTTTTTGCGTATGGATAAGTTGTTTTTCTAATTTGCGTTGTTCGCTTATATCCCGATGTACGCCGAAGTAACCAATAACAGCGTTTACATCGTTAACAATCGGCGAAATTAGTAGGTGGGTGTAAAGTGGCGAACCATCTTTGGTAACATTTTCTACTTCACCATCCCAAGGTTTTCCGCTTGAGATTGTTTCCCACATTTTCATCCAAAACTTTTTGCTGTGTTTTTTGCTTCCGAGCACGCTGGGGTTTTTGCCAAGTAAATCAGCCGGTTCATAGCCACTAAAACGGGTGAACGACTTGTTGATATAAATCATTCTACCGCTCAGGTCGGTTATTTGAAGAGGGTTTACGGTATTTTCTGCAACAAACTGGAATCGAAGAAGATCAAGTTCTTTTTTCTTCGAAAGGGTTACATCGCGGGCCACACAGAGCACATATTCATCACCTGAGTATTCAGAGCGGAAAGGGGAGAACGTAAGCACCACATCCAAGTAGTGTTCACTATCAACACGCATACGGCATTGCAGCGAAGTAAGCGAGGAACGATCCACACAGGAATTAAATTCAAATTCAGCTTTAAGGAGGTAGGAGGGGTCGAACACTTCAGCAAACTGCCGATTAACGATATCGTTGCGTTCACGACCTAGCAGACGCAGAGCCGTAGCATTGCAATCTTGTACAATACCCTTGGTATCAACAATAAAATACAGTTCCGGCAGATTATTAACAGCATTAATAATCGAAGAACGTTCTTCTGGAATAAAATTCACAAGGAGCTCGCTTAATGGAAATCAGAAAACAACAACTCAATATATTAAAAGTTAAGGAAAGATGAGTCTTTAAGTTTAGTTGATTTTTTAATAACAATTTAAGATTTATTAAATAGTGAATTGAGGTATTGGAAAGTGTAGTTAACTTTTGGAATTCCAAGACACTTAAACTAATTTAATTTAGTAGAAAGAAACATATTTTTGGAATAGCAATGGATAAACTAACACCTGAAGAACGTAAAAAAAACATGCAAGCAGTAAAGTCTTCAGGTTCGAAAATAGAAATTTTGTTTGGTAAGGCAATTTTTTCAAAGGGTTATCGTTACCGCAAAAATGATAAATCGATTT
>CALKUG010000391.1 GCA_937996765.1 uncultured Ignavibacteria bacterium | reverse complement strand
CAGCATTGCTGCCGTGAAACGATCAAGCTCCGCTTTCGCTTCGCTCTCAGTTGGTTCAACCATAAGGGTGCCCGCTACAGGGAACGATACTGTTGGAGCATGGAATCCGTAATCCATCAAACGCTTTGCGATATCCTCAACTTCAATACCTGCCGTTCTCTTGAACTCACGCATATCAAAAATGCACTCGTGAGCTACGGTTCCGTTTGTACCTACATAAAGAACAGGATATTTTTCAATAAGCCTTGCCTTTAGGTAGTTTGCATTAAAAATTGCGAACTTAGTAGCGTTTGTTAATCCTCGTTCGCCTAACATCATTATATAACCAAGCGAAATAATAAGTATGCTCGCTGAACCAAATGGAGCAGCAGAAACTGTCCTGTATAATCCGTCTGAGTTTTTGGAAGGCTTTGGTGCAAAAGGGTGTGATGGCAAAAACGGCACTAAATGCTCAGCTACGCAAATTGGTCCCATTCCAGGACCTCCACCGCCATGAGGGATAGCAAAAGTTTTATGAAGATTTAAGTGGCATACATCTGCTCCAATCAATGCAGGAGATGTTAATCCAACTTGCGCGTTCATATTAGCACCATCCATATAAACCTGTCCGCCATGACTATGTATTGTTTCGCAGATATCTACAATGGATTCTTCGAATACACCATGGGTACTGGGGTAGGTTACCATAAGAGCAGCCAAATTATCTTTATGTAGTTCGGCTTTAGCTTTCAGATCTGCGACATCTATATTACCCATTTCATCGCAACGTACAACTACAACATCATATCCTGCCATAACCGCGCTCGCAGGATTTGTTCCATGCGCAGATGATGGAATAAGACATATTTTTCTGTGTCCTTGACCGCGAGATTCCTGATAGAATCTAATTACCAAAAGACCGGCATACTCGCCTTGGGCGCCGGAGTTTGGTTGCATCGAAACGCCTGCAAATCCTGTTATTCCTGCTAACGAGCACTCTAATTCTCCAATAAGCTCTTTATATCCTTGAGCTTGCTCTTTAGGAGCAAATGGATGTATGTTTCCAAACTCAGGTAAAGTAACGCCCATCATTTCGGCAGCGGCATTAAGTTTCATGGTGCAGCTTCCAAGTGCAATCATGGAGTGCACTAAAGAGATATCCTTGTTCTCTAATCTCTTGATATAACGCATCAACTCGGTTTCGCTACGATACGAATTAAATATCGGGTGAGTAAGATAAGCCGATGTTCTGTTTAATATTTTAACTGATGTTTCCGGAACATTTGAAACGTATTCAGTGAAAATCTTCCAGTCAAATTCCAGACCATTAGCATCAGCAAATATTTGTAATATTTCAACAACATTTTCGAGAGTAGTAACTTCGCTTAGAGCGATTCCAACCACTCCATCAGACGGATAGTTAAAATTGATAAGTTTCTCTTCGGTAGTTGAATGGATTGACTTCATTACGTTTTTATCAATACCAACTATAGTTAGTGTATCAAAAAAGTTTTCACTGAGTGTTGTATAACCCAAACGTTTTAATCCAAAGGCAAGTGCTGAGGTGAGTGCATGAATACGAGAGGATATTTCACGAATTCCGTTTGGCCCATGATATACGGCATACATCGAAGCCATAACAGAAAGCAAAACCTGTGCGGTACAAATATTACTTGTAGCTTTTTCACGTTTGATATGTTGTTCGCGAGTTTGTAAAGCCATTCTAAATGCAGGTTTCCCTTGAGCATCAATAGATTGACCAATAATTCTACCTGGGATAGAACGTTTATAATCTTCCGTGGTTGAGAGGAACCCGGCGTGAGGTCCGCCATAACCCATTGGAACACCAAAACGCTGAGTTGAACCAACAACTGCATTTGCACCTATTTCACCCGGAGGTGTAAATAAAGCTAACGAAAGTAAGTCAGCGGCTACAACCGTTTGAATATTAAGAGTTTTTACTGATGCAATAAGCTGAGTATAATCAATTGCATTACCGGCAGCATTAGGGAACTGTAATAATATTCCGAAATACTCGTTTGTAAAATTATGCTTTAACGCATCACCTACTACTATTTCAATATCTTTGGGGTATGCGCGCGTTTTTACCACTTCTAAAGTTTGAGGGAAAACCTCTTCATCAATAAAGAATTTGGTAGCTCCTACATCTTTTTTGTGAGCATTAAACATCAGCATAGCTTCGGCAGCGGCTGTTGCTTCATCGAGTAATGATGCATTAGCAATTGGCAATCCGGTCAAATCAACTATCATTGTCTGAAAGTTAAATAAGGCTTCAAGTCGACCTTGTGCTATTTCGGCTTGATAAGGAGTGTATTGTGTGTACCAACCGGGATTCTCAAGAATATTACGCTGAATAACGGGTGGGGTAATTGTTGGGTAATAACCCAAACCTATATATGATTTGGCAATTTTATTTTTTTTACCCAGTGAGTGTATGTACTCTAAATATTGGAATTCAGTAAGCGGTCCGGGAACTTGCAGAGTTGTTTTCAATCTGATATGACCGGGAATCGTTTTATTTATCAATTCATCAACCGATTCAACTCCAATAACCTTACACATTTGTGAGGTTTCCTCTGGCGAGGGGCCTATATGTCGTTTATCGAATGTATCGTATATTTCAAATCTTTGCATATTAATTCCAATAATTTTCAGTGTTCAATATAAATAACTATAAATTTTAAATAAAAGTTACGCTAAAACTTAGTTAGCTTCAATATCAGATTGTAGCGCGCGTAACGCTGCTTTAGCAGCTTCTTGCTCGGCAGATTTTTTATTCTTGCCTGCACCTTGCCCTAATACTCTTTCACCCACAACTACCTGCATAGTAAAACTTCTATCGTGTTCAGGACCCGATTCACCAACAAGTATATACTTAGGCATTTCCATTCTTCGGCTTTGCACGTATTCCAACAACTGGCTTTTGTAATTTTCATCAGCAAGATGTCGTCCGGTCTTTAAGTTCGGGTCAATTACAAATGCTTTTACAAATGTTGTAGTGATTGGCGTACCACAATCCATATATACTGCCCCTACCAACGCCTCAAAAGCATCGGCAAGTATGGTTTTGTAACCAAAATTTTCGCTTGTAAGTAAGTCTTTATTTATAATAAGTATTGAAAAAAGGTCAATTTCTTTCGCGGCTTCAAACAAAGTGTTTTTATTCACCAGGTTTGCGCGCATTTTTGTCAGTTCACCTTCGTGAACCGAGGGGAATGTACTAAAGAGGTGTTCAGCAACAATAAACCCTAAAACAGCGTCTCCCAAAAATTCAAGTCGTTCATTAGATGTTTTAAGAGTTTTTTTATCAACAGCACTTCTATGCGTAAGCGATTCGATGTAGTATTGGTGGTTGCTAATTTTGTGCCCGATTAAGGACTCAAGATGTTGAACTTGTGATTTGGTTAGTTTTCTTGGCTCAGGACGTTGAAAGAGCTTTTTAAAGAAATCTAAAAACAAGAAGTTTACTCAACTTTCCTTAACAGTAAAGATGCATTGTGTCCGCCAAAACCAAAAGTATTGCTGATGGCATTATGGACTGTTTTTTTAGTAACCGAGTTGGGACTGTAGTTCAAATCGCAATCAGGGTCAGGATTTTGTAAATTCATTGTTGGCGGGATAATATTGTGTTTTACGGTTAAGGCAGTAGCAATTGCTTCAATTGCTCCGGCTGCACCTAACAAATGCCCCGTCATCGATTTTATGGAAGAGACAATTAAGTTATCTGTATGTTCGCCAAAAACTGCTTTAATTGCTTTGGTTTCGGTAGCATCGTTTAATTCTGTGGATGTTCCATGAGCATTGATATAGTCAATGTCTTCAATCTTTAACCCCGCATCACGAATGGATTCTAACATAGAGCGTCTTGCTCCATCTCCATTAGTATCGGGGGCAGTTATATGAAATGCATCTGCAGTTAAACCTATACCGGCTAACTCTGCATAAATTTTTGCGCCACGTTTTTTTGCGTGTTCGTATTCTTCAAGAATAACAGCACCTCCACCCTCACCCATCACAAAGCCGTTTCTCTCTTTGTCGAAAGGGCGAGATGCGGTTTCAGGGCTATCGTTCCTATTGCTAAGAGCACGCATAACCGAGAATCCACCTATTCCTTCGGAAGTAATCGCCGCCTCGCTACCACCTGCTACCATAACATCTGCTGAGCCACGTTGTATGTGCATAAACGCATCAGCAATTGCGTGCGAACTTGTTGCGCATGCAGAAGTGGTTGCATAATTGGGACCTTTTAATCCGTAACGGATTGAAACATAGCCTGGAGCTATATCTGAAATCATCATTGTGATGAAAAAAGGACTAAGTACACGAGGATTTTTATTGCCGAGAATAAACTTCTCCGTTTGGTCTTCAAATGTATTAAGACCGCCAATTCCGCTTCCCATTATCACCCCACATCTATTTCTATCCAACAATTCGAAATTGATTTCCGAATCTTCTACCGCTTGTACAGCTGCTGAAATAGAAAAATGTGTGAACCTATCCATACGTCGAATGGATTTAGAGTCAATATATTTAATGGGGTCAAAATTCTTTACTTCTGCTGCAATCTTAACATCATGCAACGAGGTATCAAATCGGGTTATAAGCCCAACACCGTTTTTTCCGGAGAGTAACCCGGACCAATATTCACTTAGTGTTTCACCTATGGGGGTAACTGCACCAAGTCCTGTTATAACAACTCGACGTTTCATTTTATCCTAAAAAGAAAACCCCGAGCATCAATACCCCTATGGTTGGGAGAATCCATAAGGAACGACACCCGGGGTAAAAAAATTATTCGCCTTTAGCTTTTTGAATATAGGCTACAGCGTCTCCAACAGTTGTAATTTTTTGAGCATCTTCTTCTTCAATTTTTAAATCGAAAGCTGTCTCAAAACCCATCATCAACTCTACGGTGTCTAAAGAATCTGCACCGAGGTCATTGGTGAATGATGCTTCAGGTTTTACTAAAGCTTCATCACAACCTAATTTTTCTATGATGATTTCTTTTACTTTTGCTTCGACATCCATCTGTATGTCTCCTTCGTCTTGGTTATATGATTATTGAACATTTATTTAACAATTTACAGAAAAAAAAAGTTTACATCACCATTCCGCCGTCCACACAAAGGACTTGGCCGGTGATATATTCTGCCTCGTTAGAGGCCAAAAACAAACAAGCATCTGCAATATACTCAGGTTTACCAAACTTTTTTAAAGGTATATTAGCAAAAAGCTGCTCTTTTTGTTGATCGTTGAGCTTACCGGTCATATCTGTCTCAATAAATCCCGGAGCAACCACGTTAACAGTAATGTTTCTTGATGCAAGCTCTTTAGCCATTGATTTGCTGAAACCTATAACGCCCGCTTTTGATGCTGCGTAATTAGATTGGCCTGCATTACCAATAACACCAACTACAGAAGAGATATTGATAATTCTACCGTGGCGTTGTTTTAACATTCCGCCCATACCGTGTTTTGTGTAAAGGAAAACACCTTTAAGATTTGCGTCAACCACTGCATCAAAATCTGCTTCAGTCATACGCATCAAGAGATTGTCTTTTGTAATACCTGCATTATTGACAAGTATATCAAGTCCGCCCATTTTTTCGTGCGCAAATTTTATAACGCCTTCAGTTTCTGCCGGGTTAGCAGCATCAGCTTTTACACCCCACACAACTTCTTCTTCAATATTAAATTCTTTTTCGATAGCACGGGCAGCATCATCACTACTAAAATAAGTAAAAACTACCTTGCAACCGTTTTGAATAAATTTTTCAACAACTGCTTTTCCAATACCACGGGTTCCACCGGTTACTAAAGCGCGTTTTCCTACTAATCTCATTTTAATTCTTCCTTTTTTACTCTCTTGTAAAAGTTATTGAATCGAGATATTCTTTACGATAGTTCTCTAATTCAATAAACCCATCGTCGCCAAGTGTATATTTTAATTCTTCACGACAGCTATCATAAATAGTGACATCAGTGTCCTTATTCAAACTACAAGCTGATGTACGAGCAATATGCTCATCATCAATAGTAAGAGCTCCTTCATATACGGTAAGAGGAAATAAAACGCAATAATACGGTTTATATTTCCAAGGATTCTCACCTTTACTTATTGCTAACGATTGAAGAACACAATGTCCGGCTTTATTCAAAAAAGTACATTTTCCGTTGTGAACTTCTGTGCCCACAGCGATACCGCTCGGCATCTCCTCATCCTCGCATGGTTCTTCGAACCAAACAGATGTATCTTTTATTTGTGTATCATCCATGAAAGCTAACACCTCATCTTGCAATGAGATGATTTTTTCATATTCATACTTATCAGTATAAACGCCGTAATTACAACACTCACCGGTGCACTTACAGGTAAACTTGAAAGTGAATATTTTTGTGTCTATTATAAGACCGTTTATAACTTTTTGTGCTGCTTCACTCATAAATAAGGTTCTAAATCAGAATACTTTTCAATTCCTGAAATCGTAGCTT
>CALKUG010000390.1 GCA_937996765.1 uncultured Ignavibacteria bacterium | reverse complement strand
CAAGTAGAACAAATTAATAACCTATTGAACCTACAAATGGCTTTTTCTGCACAACGTACATCAGATATAATGAGGGTATTAACTGTTTTTAGTTTGTTTTTTATGCCACTCACATTTATTGTGGGCGTTTACGGAATGAACTTTAAATATATGCCAGAAATTGAATGGAGATACGGGTACCCATTCGCACTGACCCTTTGTGTGGTAATAGTTCTTGCTATCTATCTGTATTTCAGACGCAATAAATGGTTGTGATTGAAAACGTTTATAATTCGTTCAGAATCTGATTTACGATAGTTATTGTTTCCGGGTGTGAATTATGAACATCGTTAAATAGCAATTTCTCAATATGAGGTTTATATTTTTTATTCCCACGTGTAAGAATATTGTAAGAAATATGATCTTTCTTTAAACTCTTTATTGAACCACCTGAATTCAGTGCCTTTAATCCCTTAACGTCATACAACTTATTCTCGTGTATATGACCGTGTAGAACTAACTCAATAGAATAGTCCGCAAACAATTGTATAAGACGCTTGCGTTTATGCAATTTCATAGTTCTTTTTTCGATGGTTTGCCAAATTGAATGAATAAGTTTATTACTACTATTAGTAAGCTTATGGAAGTGGTGATGCATAGCAACTATGATATGCTCTGCTTCCCCTGAAAGTTTTTCTAAAATTAATTTAATCTCTGCAAGTTGGTCAACATCAACAAATCCATTAGAAGCAAAAGGGTTCCTAATGGGCGAGTACTTAGAAATGGAATTAATCCCCACCAATAAAGTACTATCAATAAACTTGGCGTACGGATAATTATTCGAATCTGAGCGATAAATACAATTTTCGAACAATTCAGTAAAATAGCTATTAAATAATGCTACAGATTTTTCGTAATCTGTTGTTCTGCATCGCTCAGGAAAATGGAATATATCCTCAACATATTGCACACCTCCAAAAATATCATGGTTACCAATAACGATGGAGACACGATCCGAATGAAGTAGATCAAAATACTGAAGCATTTTCCTTAGGAGTGCAAAGTCTCTTTCATCGGCATCATCAGAAATATCACCGGTAATAATCAGATGGTCTGCTTTTTGTTCGATGATTAGTCTGAGTAAGTGATAGAGGCGATCGGCATTGTGTTCTTTGCCACTGGTATTGATATGTAGATCGGATATATGTGCAATTTTCATAAATGTAATATTTAATTAAACGAAGTGTAAAAGTAGCTATTGAACCTTAGCTCTACTATCTATTTACGGTTAAGATATTATTAATTTATTGTAAGTATCGTTCGCGTTTTTGTGGACGTAGTTTGTGTAAGTCAACAACAATAAAGGCATCAACACAATTACCAAACTCGGGGTCGATATTGTATTCAACAAATTTTACTCCGTCTTCTTCGCAAAGCTCCGAGTACTGTCTGTACAAGACCGGAATGCTCACTCCAAAATTCTTTAGTACGGCCTTAAGAATTTTTTCGTCCTCTTTCATAGTATTACCATTGAATCGTTCATTTAGCTCAAGAGTTTTTGTGAGAGGAAGAATATAGGGGAGCTTTGCTTGAGCCAATTTTTCACGTGAAGTAAACCACTTTTTGTAATAAAAGAGGATGTGTGCTTTGGCTTCTTCGGGATACGAGTTGCTAAGACTAACAGGACCAAATAGATAGCGAATTTCTTGATTTTTTTTAAGATATGCCCCAATTCCTTGCCACAAGTAGTCCAAGGCATAAGTGCCCCAATACTTCTCCTGAACAAAAGATCTTCCTAATTCCAAAGAAATAGGGGCGATTTCAACAAATTGTTCAGTTAAATTGAAAAGTGTTGAGGTGTAAAATCCATTGAGTCCTAAGGTGCTAAATATTTCCGAGCCTATTCCTAAGCGGTATGAGCCAACAATATCAAGATTGGTGTTATCCCAAACTACGATATGCTTATAGTAGTGGTCGAATCGATCTAAGTCTTTTTTACTGCCTGTACCTTCGCCAACTTTGCGAAATGTTAACTCTCTAAGACGGCTAATTTCTCTAAGAGTCTCAACTGCTTGGGTTGCACAAATGAGATGTAAGCTTTTACCATCAGCAGTGTGCCCTAACAATTCCGAAGAATCAATTTCTTTTTTTATGAGGAGTTTATCAACCGATTGAATTACATTTTTCTCAGTTAAAAATACTCCCTTTTTCCCTTTAGCTATTTGGTATAAGTGCTTGCGCAGTAATTTTGTTGTGAACTCTTTTCTATGAACATCCTCTGAAAACACTTTTGCAGGTATTGGATTACCAATGGTAAATCGTATGGTATGCTTACGTTTGTTGAACAATTCGTGAGGCAACAAAAACACAGATAGCTTTTTAGCAACCATAGAAAAGAGGTAAAAAAACAAACTGTTTCGTGCATGAACGTGAATTGGTAATACAGGTGCTTTATTTTTTGAAGCAAAGTAGTATGCTCCTTGTGTCCATTGTGCATCTTTAACACCACTGATGGCAATACGAGATACTTCGCCGGCGGGAAATATTATAACGGCCTCTTCGTTTTGGAGAACTGAATGTATGCGTACAATTCTTTCACGTTGCATTCCCGGTGAGAAAATACTATAAGGGAGAAAAACGTTTTCGAGATTATTAATGTGCATAAGGGCATCATTAACTACTATTCTTACATCTTTTCGCACTTCAGAAACAAGTTTTAGTAGTGCTAAACCATCTAACCCACCAAGTGGATGATTTGCAACTATTACCACACGGCCCTCAGAGGGTATTTTGTCACGATCGCGTTTTGATACTGAATACGAGAAATCCAGGGAATCAAAAAGTTCGTCTATAAAATCAATTCCAAATACATTCTGATTTTTCTCGAGAAACGAATTTATCTCTGCTATATGAAGTACACGTGAGAGTAGAAAGTAAATAAAATTTTTAACAAATGCAGGGTAGGGGGCAAGGAATTGAGGACTATTTTTTTCAATGAGTTCCTTGATTTGAATAGTCCTCATACTAATTACGCCTTATTATTAAAAGATCGAAAAGCATGTAAAAATTGCTTTACAAAACCATTGGGGAAAGGTTCAGGTATTCCATAAACCGTTGCTTTGCCTTCAGGGAAATAGTTTGTTCTAAATATAAAATCCCAGAATGCGAACTTGGTCGCGAAATTTTTATTGTAAGCTTCTTCAACCTTATCAGAGTGATGCCAGCGGTGCATTTCGGGTCCATTAATAATGTACTGCAATTTCCCGGAGCGAACATCGATATTACAGTGGATATACATTCCCCAAACCGCACTTATCATACCTTTAATCACCATAACTTCAGCAGGAGCGCCAAGCAAAACCAACCAACCAAATTCAACTGATTGATTTATAAGAATCTCAAATGCGTGGGAACGACTACCACTGAGCCAATCTACGTCGGTTGTTGAGTGATGCGCTTCGTGTAAACGCCAGAGATAATTATTGTTGTGCATCCATCTATGAAACCAATAGATGTAAAGGTCGTGGACTACTAATGATATTAACACCAAAGCCCATACAGGAATATCTGCAAGAATTTGTTGACTACGTATTTGAGTTACAGAATCAATAGCATCAGTCATGTATGAAAACAACAACCCAAGAATATAGCTCTGTGCAAAAGTATAGAGGAAGAAATCGTTAAAGAACCCTTCTCGTATAAACTTTTGACCCTTATTATAAGGGTATATACGCTCAAGCGTTACTAATAGGGCCGCTGAAAAAACGGTTATAAGAGACGTAGCCCAAACAACTGTTTTAATTACAATTTCAAAACCAAGTATATTAAATGATATATCCATATTCGTTACAGTTGACTATTGAACTTTTCTTAATTTCTTTTTAGATGAGATTTCACTATCATAAACCACTTTATTCCCATCGCCTAAAGATAACTCAATATCACGGATGTTTGCAACCATTCTCTCAAATCCTGAAACCTCAACTGATGCTGCTTGGTCGGTTCCCCACATAGCTCTATCAAGAGTTATATGACGTTCGATGAACGAAGCACCCAGGGCAACTGCAGCCCAAGTTGGAGCAAGTCCTGTTTCATGGCCTGAATATCCTATAGGCACTTCTGGGTACATTTCTCTGAAGGTTCTAATAACATTAAGATTTAATTCTTCCAATTTGCAAGGGTAAGTAGAGGTGGATTGAGCAATCAGAAGCTTATCTCTGCCTAACACTTCAACAGCTTTTTCGACTTCTTGCATTGTTGACATACCGGTGGAAAGAATAAGCGGTTTGTTTAATGCTTTATGGCGCTCTAACAATTCTATATCGGTGATTGTTGCGGAAGCGAATTTATAGATGGCAGGGTTGAATTGCTCCATAAAATCTACAGATGGCACATCCCAACATGATGCAAAAAATACTAATCCTTTTTGTTTACAGTAGTCGGAAATATCACCAAATTGCTCAGTGGTAAACTCCATCTTATGTCTATATTCTATGTAGGTTATACGTCCCCACGGAGTGTCGCGTTCAATGTGCCATTGATTTTCAGGAACGCAGAGTTCAGGAGTTCTTTTTTGGAACTTAACAGCATCACATCCGGCGTGGGCAGCACCATCTATGAGTTTTTTCGCTAATTCAACAGAACCGTTGTGATTAATGCCTATTTCTGCTATAACAAAAGTTGGGTGTCCATCGCCAATGTATCTGTCTCCAACTTTAACTGCACGAGTATTCATTTTAATCCTTATAAACTTTGAATGTGAGAATTAATTCAACAAAATCGCGGAAAGCACCGTTTCCACCCTTGTTTTGAGTAATATAATCAACAAGGTTTTTAATAAGCGGCATACCATCTGAAGGGCAGGCAGTGAGACCGCATGATTTAATAATATCTATATCATTGTAGTCATCGCCAATATAAGCCACATTTTCAAATGTGAGTTTTTCTTCTGCAAGTATGTTTGCAAGAAGTGTTTTTTTGTCTTTTACACCTAAATACAAACGAGTAATCTTTAACTTTTCACAACGTTTTACTAACGAAGGTGAACTCTCACCTGTAATTATTCCAACATCAATACCACCCACATCGCGTATCCTTTCAACGCCCATACCATCACGAATAGAGTAACGTTTCATCTCTTCGCCTCTATCGGAGTAATAGACTCCCGTATCGGTTAATACACCATCAACATCTGTGAAAAGCAGTTTAATTTTTGAAATTTTATCTTTAACAGTGTCAATATTTGTTGTTATACCTGCCAAGTTTACCATGCTGTAAATCCTCCATCAACCACAAGATTCGCACCCGTCATATATGAGGAAGCATCAGAAGCCAAAAACACGAGAGCACCCTTGTAATCAGAAGCATTTGCCATGCGTTTCAGTGGAGTTTTTTTAGAATAATTTGTTATGAAAAAATCGTCCTGTCCTGCTTCAACACCGCCGGGAGAGAGTGTGTTTACTCTAACTCCTTTTTCACCCCAGTAAGCAGCCAGAAAACGTGTGAATGATATAACTGCGCCTTTTGTTACCGGGTAAGCAGCCGTTTTAAAGAATTTCTGATTGCCTTGCTCGTCTTTGTATAAAGATTGATCGGGCGCAACAATACCATATGTAGAAGCGATATTAATTATAGAGCCTCCGCCTTGCTCTGCCATTACAGTGCCGAGAACCTGACTGCAAATAAACATTCCGGTTACATTCACATTGAGTGATTGCTGCCAAAGTTCAAGCGGATAATTCTCGAAAGAGGAGAGTTCAAAAACAGCTGCGGGATTTTCAAACTTGTCGTTTATTGCAGCATTGTTTACCAAAATATCAATCTTGCCTACATTCACCAATATGAAGTCGCGTAATTGTTCGATTGATTCTTTATTGGTGATATCCGCACCATAAGAAAGTGCGTTTGGCAACGTTGCAGCAAACTCTTCACATTTTTTGCCATCTATATCAGTAACAACCACGGTAGCACCTGCTTCTGCAAGAGCCCTGCAATGTTCTTTTCCTATGAGTCCTAATGAACCGGTTACTACTGCAACCTTATCAGTTAAATCAAAAGATTTTATCACATCCATTGATTAACTCCGCTTTGGTTTCATATTGAAGTTAGATGTTTTTCTAAACACCGGTTCAACAGGTTCACCTTTAAGGTAACCGGCAACGTTTTTCTCATCAACAGCTTTTTTTAGAATGGGTAATACTTCTCTATACACTTGCAATGTGTAATCAATATCAGCTTGTGTGAGCGAATAACTGATATTGTGGAATCCCGACCATAAAATGCCATGCTTTATGAGTTCTTGTTGAACAAGTGATTTCATCTCGAGTGGGTTACCTGCAGATGCGTTAAAACTGATGATAGTTCTGCAATTATATCCGGAGCATGAAGTGTAAGAA
>CALKUG010000389.1 GCA_937996765.1 uncultured Ignavibacteria bacterium | reverse complement strand
CAAACCCACGCTTATCAAAGACGCTATCACAATTGAAAAAAGATTTTTCTTCTGCAACTCAGTACTACTTAATTCATTTTCTCTTTTGAGAACATCATTTTCAACTTTTTGTTTTTCAGTAGCATAGGTAACTCTAAACTCCTGTAAAGCACTCACAGATTTTTCTTGATTAAGTGAATCGCTTGCTTGATCGTATTGAATGAGATACTGTAGTGCTTTTTCTTTATTGCCTTCTTTTTCAGCAATATCAGCCAACAAGTACAATGAACCTACAATACTCGTTTTAATATTCCGTTTGATTGAAACAGACAACGCTTCATTTAAAAGCCGTTTGGCATAATCATATTTTTTTTGTTCTACCATATAATTTGAAAAACTGAGAAGAACAATGGTTAAAGAAAAATCGTCTTTATAAATACGTGCTGCTTTTACTGCTTTTGTAAAATAATCTATTGCCTTTTGCTTATCGCCTAATTTTCCGTATGCTTCACCCAATCCTGCCAATGCTTGTGTGTAGCCTCCATGATCTAATTGCTCGAGAAATAGTGGTAATCCACTGGAGTACTGTTCTATTGCCTCTGAATAGCGCCCCATTTTATTGTAAAGGCCACCTTTCAAGAAGTAGGCATAAATCAATATATCTTTATACTTTCCCTTCTCAGCAAATTTTGAAGCCTGTCTATAGGCGGAATCAGCCTCTTCCAATAATCCCATACTTGCATACATAAAACCGATGTTACAAATAACCTTAGCTCTACGGTGCTCATCTTTTGTTCTACCGGTAATCTCATAAACCAGTTTGTAGTTTTCAAGAGCTTTAGAAAAATCACCCCAGCGATAATGAATGCTTGCCATATTAAAATAGGCAAGCGCAATTGCAGATGAATCATTTCGTTTTGAACTTATTTCAGCTGCGGCTAAAAAGTTTTTGTATGCTTCAAAGTTTTCTCCCAGACCCCAATAAGCCAGCCCTGTTCCCAAGTATGCACGCGCAATTCCTGCACTATCATTAAAACTTCTTGCTTCATCTAATTGGAATTTTCTAAAAACAAAAACAGAATCGGTTTTTTGCAGCTTTCCGTAACCATCGGCAATTAACGCATAAATCCGTATCAGCAAGGTATCTCGCTTTGTTGTTCTAATAAGTGTTGCAGCAGATCTTAGCGAAGAAATCGAATTCTCGTACTGACCCAATTCATATTGAATTTTTGCTTTATGAAAATATCCGTAGGCACTGTGAAATGAGACATTGGCACGTTCTGAAAGTTTAATTGCGGCATTTATTAACTCTAAAGAAACAGCTAAGTTGTCTTTATACCCTTTTGCTACCTTATCAATAATCAACTCTGAACGTTCTTTATCTGTTTCACGCATGCTCATAAGAGTTTTAATAGTATCAGATTGGCCAATTATAGGCTCAACCAAAACGGTAAGCATTAATGATGCAATGAACCATATATTGAACTTAAAACTCAATTGGTATTGCTCCCCTTTGGCAATTTAACGGTAAATGAACTTCCGCTACCCTTTTCGGATGCTATGCTAAGTACACCATTATTACGTACTACAAACTCCTTACAAACCATTAATCCCAATCCTGTTCCCTTTTCGCCATCAGTTCCCGGCGTTGTTGAGCGCGAACCACTTTCCATGAGCAGAGCAACCTGTTCAACACTCATTCCCACCCCACTATCGGAGATGCTAATAAAAGTTTCCTCATCATAAATTTCCGAAGAAATTGTTATTGTTCCTCCGCGTGGTGTAAACTTAACTGCATTTGAATAAAGGTTACGAATTACTGCTGTAAAAGTATGTTCATCTGCATACACTTGAGAATTAGGTTTAATGTTTAGAACAGTTCTTATTTCCTTCTCTCTGCTCAATGTATGGTAGGTTTCTACTGCACCTTTAACAACTTGTTCAACATCAAGAATCACCAGCTCGAGATTAATCTTTTCATTTTGTGCACGTGTCCACTCGAATAAGTTATTTACCAAAGCATGTAAATTCCGTGAACTTTGATTGATATGTTGACTATAAGTTTTTACTTCTTCGGGTTCCATCTCCTCAATATCTTCAACCAGCATTTCGGTATAACCAAGCATTGCGCTAAAAGGACTTTTTAAATCGTGTGCGATTATGGAGAATAATGTATCACGCGTTAAAATGGTTTTTTGTATCAAATCGTTTTGATTCTCAAGTTTAAAGTTCAATTCATCCAGCGATAAATTTACAACAGCTAACTTCTCAGCATTCATTTTCCTAACTTTTATCAACCGATAAAAAGCAAATAAACCAAAACCTAATAAAGTAGCAAATATTACCAAGGCAAGAATAACAGTATTTAAGGTTGAGAGTTCGGCTTCTTGAAGTTCATTATCCAAACGGAGTATTCTATTCTCGTTTTCCTGTCGCTCAACAGCAAAACTTATTTGAAGATTTACAATATCGCTACTTACTTTAGCACTATTAGTGCTGTCTTTAATTGAAATATATTTTTTGAAGTGTAGAAGAGCTTGTTCTGTTTCACCTTTGCGTCTGTGCACTTTTGAAAGTAAATCGTGGCTAATTTTTAGCTGTTCAATAAATCCATTTTTTTCTGCAATAATTAACGCTTTGTATAGATGTTCACCCGATTCTTTCAGACGGCCTAATTGAGAAAGCATTAACCCATACGACAAATACGATTGCGCAAGACTGTATTCATTTTTTACGCTCAAAGAAACATCCAAAGCTTCTTTAAACGAATCTTCTGCCTTAGCATAGAGCCCCATATTAAAGTAGCCTCTGCCTAACCCCTCAAGTGCTTGCCCCAAACTTGTTAAATCGTTGAGTTGCCTATAAATCTCAGCGGATTCCCTATATGCCCTAATTGCTTCCTCATAGCTTTTTGTTTCATTACTGATCATGCCTAAACTTAATTCGGAATAAGCAACCATGGCGGTATAGTTATGTTTTTTTGCTAAGTCACGCCCTTCCAAAAAACTCTGCTTTGCCTTATCATAATTTTTTAGTGAAAAGTAGATAAATCCAAGATTAATGGTAACCTTGGTTATTTGTTCGTTATCTTTCACTTTTTTGGCAAGTATGAGCGATTGGTTATACATTTCGTATGCGCGTGAGTAATTTCCCCATCTGCTGTGAACACTGCCAAGGCTGTTTAATGAACGAGAGCGTAAGGAATCGTTGTCCAACTCTTCCCAAATACTTAAAGCTTTTGAGAAATAATCGTGTGCTTCCTTGTTAGCGCCGTACCTCCAATAAACAAGGGCAACCGAAGTATATGCTTTGCCTAACTTCATTTTACTTTTAGATTTTTCGAGTACTCCAAGTGACTTCTTATACCACTGCATGGCAGAATCGTATTGCGCAGTAGCTATATATATTGCACCAAGGTTTGAGTAAATTTCTTCTTTACTGCTCCCTATTCCTTTATCCTCAGCTAATTGTAACGCTCTTTTAAATATTAGCTTAGCATTGGCAAAATCTTTATTTTGTATCAACGCAGTACCATTCAACTGAAGAACTTTAATAATTAACACTTCATCATCAGAATCTTTAGCTAAAACGACTGCTTGATGGGAGTATTCGAGAAATTTTTGATTATCAGTTTTTGAATAGAATTCAGCAAGTTGTACCAATGCCTCAAGACGTTCCTCCCCCCTAAGCTCCGGTAGTGCTTTTTCCACACCACTTAATGACTTTTGTGCAAATGCGGTTATGCAAAAAATCACCATAAGTGTGGCTATAGTTATAGCTTTATGTAAGTTTATTCCGGCCAAATGAACCAATACTATTTTTGTGACAGTTCAGCAATGTAAACTAACACTTTTCTCTATTTTTTTCTTACTACTTTTTAAAAATATTTCTTTTGATTTACCATAATAAATCTTATTTGAATTTTTCCCCTTTTTCGATATATTAGATTAGTAGAGTTTTCTGCTTTTAAATAAAACCACTATAGGAAAAATATTTTTGCGATATTCTTTAACGCTTAAACCAATTAGTAAAACTTCTATTGCGTTTAACTATAATTTCCCCGTTTACACCTCGTTGTTGCGAACTCTACGATTAAACAGCGTAGAGTTTTACGAGTTCTTAAAAAAGGGGGATTTTCCACATCTCGCTGAAACCTCATTTCGCAATTTTAACTTTGCACTTCGCTTCTCAAAAGTTGAACGAAGGCAAGACCGCATTATTATTTCAAATGAGCCATTGTATCTTAATATTTCGTCTCCTATTTGGGATGAGTATATTTCAGAATTAATAGAGAACAAACTTCTCAACTCATTATTTACTGTACTCGAATCAGATAGACTTGCATCATTCACCATTGAGAATA
>CALKUG010000388.1 GCA_937996765.1 uncultured Ignavibacteria bacterium | reverse complement strand
GTTACAAATATGGCATCGTTAACGCCAATCCTGATAAGCTCATCGAGAATGTGACCCAAAATAGGTTTATCTGCTACCTGAAGCAGTACCTTGGGCACGGTGTGAGTATGTGGTTTTAGCCTGCTACCAATTCCGGCAACAGGAATAATCGCCTGCATATCGTACCTATATCTTTCTTTTTAAAAAGGTTATAATTATGTTAATTTAACTTTGAAACTTACATAAATTCCCCCCCACAACCAACAAATCACTGTAAACGGGGGTATATTACGGTTCGAAAAATTTTATCTTATTATCGGTTTATAAAGTGGCAACTCTCCCTGAAAATTCAATCAACTTTGTTAAAGAACGGCTTGAATCGGTTTTCCCCGATTCGCACACCAACAACACCACACAAATTACAGAATTGTATGAGGTGTTTCAATCAATTTTTAAGCTGCTCACCAAGGATGAACACCGCTATTTTTTAGGACTCTATCAACGGATTCATTTTGCTGAGGATAAATACCACACACCGGGTTCGTTAAAAAAAACGACCTATTATTTATTAAAATCTCTTAAAGCCCTCATTAAAACCGAGTACGCTACTCCCGAGGAGATTATAAACCTTCAAACCAAAATCAAAAGTATTTTCCTATTTTATTTCGAGAGCAAGTTTCTCGAATTGGAAGATGATACCTTACAAGGTGGTGAAGCGCAAGCGGAAAGCTTGGATTCCACCATGCGCGTTATTGTTACTTCTAAATCGGGTCTCGGCTCAATGGCCCCCGGGGTGTTGCTCTATTTTGTATTAAATGGGATTGAAGAAAAATCGGGAGAGCCCATAAGTATTGTGTTTGCGGATATCAGTAAACGGGAAGATATTTCGCGTTATTCAAAGGTAGTAGTTCCGGGTCAGCTGTTGTGTATAACGAATTTAGTTCCGGTGGGTAGTGAACATAATAACTATAAGGTAACTGAAAGATCGTCGGTTGCAATAGAACCCGATTTTTTGATAGATGTATCAGATATTGCCGAGTGTTTTTTGAAGGGCAATAGAGAGCAGGGTGGTTATGTTATTGAACCCAAAATATACTTTTTGTCGAAATTATTGCCTTCCGGGTTTAGTGCTCCGGCCTTCAGAGGGAATTTAGTGAACGGGTTGCTCGATGAAATGCTTGTAAATCCTACAGCAGAAATTGATACTGTAGTTGATGAATTGATTGCTACCGAACCACTAAAAGCTGTGTTAGCGGGCGAGTTGGCATTAAATCAAATTAAAGCGGAGATAAAAAACAAGCACATAAAAAACTTGCGATGGGTGGTTGAAGAATACGCTCAGAAGCCCAAATCATGCGAGCCAACGTTTATCTCCGACACATTGGGAATTCAGGGTCGTTTGGATGTTATGGTTGAGGATGCTTCCGATTCCAATCGTAAAGATGTGTTCGAGTTAAAATCGGGTTCTTCTCCCAAATACGATACGTGGCCGAATAACAGATTTCAGGTATTGGGGTATAACCTATTGTTGGGGCAAACGTATGGAAAAACTCGCATTGGAAACTCGGGAATTTTTTACTCCGCAGCCGATCTAAATCCATTAAGGGATATTGCCACAAATAAGGCGATGGAGAGAGATTACCTGTATGTGCGGAACATTATAGTTACCATTCTGCACAAAATGGGCAGGGGTTCATTAGATGAGGGGAACGCGGACACAGTATTTTCACGCATTATAAAGAACAATTTTGCATCATTTCCCAGCTATTCGGAAGATAACATAGATGCATTTTCAACTGCTTACCAAAACGCAAACAAAATAGCAAAAGCACTATACCGCGAGATCATTGCTTTTAAACTGCGCGAGTTATTGCTCGCAAAGGTTGGTGGTACATTAGATATTTGGAACTCTGGGGCTTCGAGTTTCTCAGATTTATGGAATCTCAGTCCTGCCGAAAAACGAAACAGATTCTCGCTCTTAGCTCCGTTGCGTGTGGTGAGTTATAATCAGGAAACCTCACACATCACTTTGGAAATCAGCGAGCATTGCGAGCACAATTTCCGCGAGGGTGATATTTGCGTGTTGTACGGAAATTATTTGGAAGGAAGCAACGCACTTTCCGAAAGAATAGTAAAAGGGAATATCAAAACACTCACAAACTCACAGGTAGTTGTTTCATTAAGAAATCGTTCTTTAAATCCCGATTTTTTTAACAAGGCCGAAACCTGGTATCTCGAACACGATTTATTTGAACGCAATTATTGGTCGGTTATACAAGGGTCTTTTTGTTTGCTCACCACTCCACAAGAAAAAGTGGAACGGAGTTTAGGATTAATTGAACCGCAAAAAAGCACCATCGAGTTTAATCCTTCGGCAGGGTTAAACGACAACCAAAATCTCTTGATACAACAAGCACTTGAAGCAGAGGACTATTTTTTATTGCAGGGCCCCCCGGGCACAGGTAAAACATCAACAATGCTTGTTGAATTGGTTAAGCGTATTCTCCTGAGCAACTCGCAAAAAATTACCATAGCCGCATTTACCAATAGGGCTACAGATGAAATTTGTACCAAGCTTCGCGAAAACTCAATTCAGTATGTGCGTTTGGGCAATAAAAACGGCGATGATGAAAACACCCTTAAATTGCTTTCGGGTACAATGGGTATAGATGAACTTGCCGCCCATATTCGCAATACCAAGGTATTGGTAACAACCACAGCAACACTCAGTAATGAAATAGAAAGCATCAAGCAGTTTTTCTCGCAGGATGTGTTGATTGTTGATGAATCCTCGCAACTCACCATGGCGGATTCATTGGGGATTGTGTTGCAGTACAAAAAATTTATTCTCATCGGCGATCAAAACCAATTACCTCCTGTTATTATGCAGAGCGAAGAAATGGCTACCATACACGAATCGGTATTAGCCGAGCGGGGCATTAATCGGGTTTCGATATCGTTGTTTGAGCACTTAATGAAGCAGTGTAAAATGTCGGGGTGGGAGTACGCCTACGGAATGCTCGAAACCCATTTCAGAATGCACAAGGATATTGCCTCTTTAATAAATCCCGCATACGGCAATAAACTCACCATCGGAGCGGAGCGGCAACAGAGTAAACAGGTAAGTGAACCATTAACCACCCTATCGGATTTCCCGAGTAGCCGAGCAGTTTTTTGGAATTCACCCCGTGCCACAACACCGAAACAACATCGAGTGGAAGCTGAAAGAGTGCGAGAGCTCACCATGGCTATCTACGAGCATTATAACAGCGGATTTACCGCTGATACATTAGGAATTGTAACTCCCTGGCGAGCTCAGGTGGTGTTAATAAAATCGCTATTACCCGAGTCGCTACGCGAGCAAGTTTTAGTTGATACCGTTGAGAGGTTTCAGGGCTCCGAAAAAGATATTATTATTATATCTACAGCCCTTAATTCACCCGCGCAGCTGCAAGCACTACAATCAATAGATACACAAACAGGAATAGACCGCAAGTTGATTGTTGCATTATCCCGCGCCCGCGAGCAAGTGATACTCTTAGGTGTGAAGGAAATATTAGAATCAACCCCCGAATACAAAGCCATTATTTCGCTCATCTCCCAACACGGTGGAGTTGTGGAAATTAAGTAAATGGTAAGTGGTATAAGCATATTTTTTCCCGACCTCGCCCGAATTTATTTATTCCCTTAGCGCCTGCCCCGATTTATCTGGGCAATGAAAGTAATTTTTGTTGTAGGGAGAAACAACATAGAATGCCTACGGAATTCGAAATTAAAATATTCCTTTTTCTACAGACCTTCAATATCCCGAATGAATTCGGGACACGCCTTCTAGGATGAACAACAAAATACACTTGAGTTTTTTTCAATGCTGTGGGGTGTCACCCGATTTATTGGTGTACTATATGTTGTATTATTCATTGCAACCTTATTTTCATCACGAAGTGATGGCATCCCGCGGAAGCGGGACTGTAGAAAAGACAAACAAAAAAGGTTGATGCATGCCGAAGGTATGCAACGGTGTTCGCCATGTGCAAATTTTGGTTGCATCGCCTTCGGGATGCGGGGTTGTGTTTGTGGTGGTTTGTGTGGCTACAGTCACGAGCAAGCTCGTGACTGCATCCCCCGATAAATCGGGATGCAACTTCGTGATGAAGACTGTGGGCACAATTTCGCTTCTTCATCCTGAATGGGTACTCCGAATTATTTATTCACGTAGAGCCTGTCCCGAATTTATTCGGGAGAATTAAAGTCTGTAGAAAAATATACCCCATATTCTCCCAATGCCGTATGTATTCAAT